>MAXT01000001.1 GCA_001751225.1 Desulfuromonadales bacterium C00003107
TCTGTGAGGGGGCTCATAGCAACCTTGGGGCTATTACCTCAAAAAAAAGGTGCGCTATGGGCTCTACTCGACATTTTCACGAGAAGATACTACTCTGGATCCTGTTAAGTGGACTATTGGTTTTTCATTCCATGTTAACCCAAAAATCTTGTGATAATCTTGTGAAATCTCGTGGTTTATTACCCCTACTATACAAATACCTTTTGTGAATCCAAACTTTTAAATTATAATGGCTTTCAGCCCTTTTTTACTGTTTAAAACGCTCGCCAATTCGATCTTTATCTTTATCATTTCAATCTCAAAAGTACAACTTCTACATATTTAGGACGCAGATCACACGGATTTACGCAGATTTACGCAGAAAATCAACTGCCTTACGTTTAACTTCCTGTTTCAGTGTCAATACGTATTTTTAGACTAAAACCGACATGATATTTATTTTTTTCTGAGTCACCGAATTCAAAATCCTGCTCATCTGCGCAAATCTGCGTCCAACAATTTTTATGTCTTCTTGTACACAGTCACGCAAGAATAGCTAACCACCCGGAAAGGATTCTTTGAAGCAACTATTGGTTTTATAATGTATCACGACCTTTTTATACATATCCGAGGTGGTTTCAGGTTGAGGCGCGTACGCATGAGCCAACGACAGAAGCAATACCGTTGTAAGAACTATTTTGTCTCTGAGTGTGCAGTATCCACCGCGCTCGGGTTCGTTATTATTACCGGTATCCTAGTCTCGGCGTTCTGTATTATTATAGCTATTCAAGTACCGCAAATGACTAAAGTGACCGAAGCGGGGCATGCGGCTGAAGTACCGCAGGAATTTGCTGCGATTGATTCTCTTATAGATATGGCGATTTTACGGGGTGGCTCTTCCGGTTCGGGTTGTACCATACGGACGAGACCAAACGCAGTGCCGGTGGTTGGTGGTCATGCTTCGGCTGGTATGCCGGTGTTCAACCCGGACAGCGAGAAGTTTTGTTTTATGGCGTGTGCGCCAAATGCAAACACCAGCAAGTCCAACACATACTGGAATAGCACCACCGTGTATTTCTCGGATGATAATTATACTAAACGCTATGTGGTTGCACAGGACTACGGTGCGGAACTGGAACTGGAATTCAGTGAGGGTGATATGATATTTGATTCAGGCGGTCAGGAAGAACTCTCCGGGTCGTTCCAGTGCAACAAATTCGAGGTTAGCGGTGGCACTACCTTATACACCGCGAATTTAATCATATACGCACGGGAAATTAACATCGAATCTGGTTCTGAAATAACAGCCGATGGTCGTGGCTTGTCTGGTGGTATTCAGGACCACAACGGAAAAGGTGATGGTGCAGGGCAGAACAACATAGAAAACAATAGCGCAGGTGGTGGTGGTGCAGGACATGGAGGCGTGGGTGGTGCAGGTGGTGCTAACTATACAAATGCTTCCGGTGGTGCAGGAGGCATAATATATGAATCTCTGACAAACGACAAAGAAGCACTTGCAGGTTCTGGTGGTGGCGGTGGCTCCACAGGTGCGTTTGGTGCTGGTGGTAGCCAGATAATTGTAGGAGAAGGCGGAAATGGCGGTGGTTATCTCTTTCTTCATGCGCCTATCATCAATATTGCGGGTACACTTTCTGTAAATGGCAACAGTGGTGGAAATGGTGGCGGTGGCGGTAGTGTCTCTGCTGGCGGTGGCGGTGGCGGTGGCAGTGGCGGAGGCATACTCTTAAAAGGTGATTACGTTACTGTATCTGGCCGCCTTTATGCCAACGGTGGTGACGGAGGTGATGGCGGATCTTCTAGTCAGGAACCAGGCGGCGGTGGCGGTGGCGGTGCAGGTGGAGTAATAAAAATATTGTATTTGTATAGCTAAATAAAAAAACCACGAGATTACACGAGATTAACACAAGAACTCGGATTATTATGGCATAAAGTAGTTAATAGCGTACAGAAACTACGTCCATTTTATTCTTTATCTCGTGGAAATCTGTGTAATCGGGTGGTTATAAAAAGTAGCTAAACAAATACAAAATATTTAATGATTCCTATCTGGAGGACTCATCTGCTAATTATTATGTAACCTGTGGAGTAGGAGGCGAAAAAGGAAAGGCTGTTAATGGCACAAAGAATGGTTTTGACGGAGAAAATGGAT
Organism: Desulfuromonadales bacterium C00003107; assembly: GCA_001751225.1. Classification (GTDB taxonomy): domain Bacteria; phylum Desulfobacterota; class Desulfuromonadia; order Desulfuromonadales; family Syntrophotaleaceae; genus Syntrophotalea_A. The sequence goes on from MAXT01000001.1 coordinate 2,150, forward strand.
GTGTCTCTATTTCCTGGATCCCTTATACACAGCAGGTTTGTTATTACGCCACTGGTTACCTCGAATCCGAAGTGAATGATACAATAGACTCACTGGTCTGTTACGGAAACATGACCTGGAACGCGACAACCGATGCCGACACGGACATCATCCTGAAAGTACGATCATCTTTTAATAAGAGCATGGATGGGAATTGTACCTTGTCTTGGGACGACTGCCCGCCGGTAGTAAATGGAACCGACATCTCGGATTTGCCTTCGGTCTCGGATGGACATCAATACATCCAGTGGCGAGCCGAATTCTTGACTTTTGACCTTGCGAAGACGCCGGTTCTGCATTGGGTGAACCTCAGCTACGAATACGGTATTCCTTTCATCGTTAACTCCTCGGGTTGCATTCGGTACAGCAGCCACTATACAGATATGCGCAACTTCGAGCTTATCTATGCGCATGGAGCCATGATTAAGAACCAGACCGAAGGCGTGCTTATGGTTTCTGATCCGCCTATTTCTATCACCCGGGGCACACATGGCTACCTCAACTACACAAAACTAATAATAACGGCGATAAACTTAACTGGTAGTGAGAGAGCGCCCACAAGCGAATTCGTTACTATAACACCCTATGACACCAATTCCGAGCTGATTACCGGGGGGTTGTATTACAAAAACTTCACCATTAATATCACTACTTACTATCTGGTGGTATGGGAAAAGTGGTTTACAGATACGTGTGAAGATGCAGGTTTGGTAAACGGCACGGATCCGGGGAACTATAACATTGCCCGTGAAGAGAACCGCTTACAGATTTCTTTTTGCGGTGACGAGACGAGACCTATCAATATATGGTTAAAGAGTGCAGAAGCGGGAATAGCGATGAAGGGTGATGGGTGATAAGAAAAAATCTGGTGTAAATCTGTGTAATCTGTGGTTACAAGACGAGAAGGCACAGGCAATTGCATTGGGGTTCGTGCTAATTATGGGTATTATTCTCGCTGCTACTATCCTTATTGTCAGTACCGAACTACCGAAACAGACGAAGATTCTGGAAGCCGAGCACGCAGCTAAAGTGCCGCAGGACTTCGCGGAACTCGGGGCTACTATAGATGACGTGGCTTTGAGTGGAGACGAAACCGCTTCTGCTACTTGTACTATCGGTTTGACCTCTAAGAGCATACCTTTTGTTGGCGTACATGCTTCTGGTGGGACACTTCGGTTTGATAACAGCGAGAAATTCGACTGTCTTGCATGGGCTCCTGGTGTATTTACCACAAACAGTAGCGACCTACTGGCGGAACTCTTCACACCCGATAATTTCACTACATATGGCGCTGAAAATAAATACCATGTGGAGACGTTCCATGTAGCAGGCGCGAAACTGCTATTGGAGGCTGGTGGAGACATGATATATGACTCAGGCGGCGAAGAATATCTATCCGGAGAATATTGGTGCAATAATTTCATTGTTACAAATAATACTACTTTATGTACACCATGGCTGACAGTACACGCCAAAAACGTTACTGTTAGCCCGAACTCGTCTATAAACGCTACTGGCCTGGGTATTGCTGGTGGTACAACACTCACAGTTCCACCATTGAGCGCTAATGGGTCAGGTGAGGGCTGTGGTAAAATTCCACCCAAACCTTGGGGAAAGCAGCACAAAACGTATTGTCTCGTTAGTGCAGGTGGTGGTGGCGCTGGACACTACAGTGCTGGTGGAACCGGTGGAAATGCCTCTACCTGGGGTGAGGATCATAGTGGTGGTGCTGGTGGTCCTGCGTATGAAAACGTAACCAACACGTCAACCGACATGTTCACAACCGCTTCTGGTTCCGGTGGCGGCTGTGCAGGATGGGGTCAGCCGACAGGAGGTTTTATTTATGAGGGCGGTGCAGGCGGAGACGGCGGAGGTATTATCCATCTCGATGCACCCACAATAAATATTCTGGGTAATGTGTCAGTCGAAGGTGAAAAAGGACATTATTCTAATGATGTGGATAGAGCCCCGGATTCCGCTGGTGGTGGCGGTGGTGGTGGCGCGGGTGGCACCATCCTGCTAAAAGGCGGCGATTTTAATATTTCCGGTTCTCTCTCGGCTAAAGGTGGTGACGGTTCTAAAGGTGCGCGTGCATGTCATAAAAATGTACCCTTTGAAAATAATGGCGGCGGAGGTGGTGGTGGCTCAGGCGGCGTAATAAAGCTTTTTTACGGCGGGGCCCTTGTAGCGCCTGGCGGGCTTGCTAATCACACAGATGTTAGCGGTGGTGCTGGTGGGCTCGGTGGTGTTGGGAAAAGTCCAGGATGTCCAGTAGGTGGTCCTGAACCAGAAGCTGGCGGGAATGGCACCGCCGGAGGGGCAGGGCATGTTCACAACGAGACATATCCCGCATATGTCGCATCAGTGCCGCATTATCGTACCGGCTGGTTAGTCTCCAACGTAACCGACATCGGTAATGCCACGGGCAATGATACTTCTATGATCACTTACAGTACATTAACCTGGACAGGTAATTATTCCAGTGCATCTGGCACAGGCATCTACATGAAAGTAAGAACGTCCGCAAATGCGAGCATGAGCGATGCCATGAGCTGGCAAGACTGTCCGTCCATAGCAAACAGAATGAACATCTCAGATCTGTCTTCTGTTTCCGACGGTCACCGCTATATCCAGTGGCGTGCCGATCTCAGCACAATAGAAAAATCTCGAACGCCAATCCTGCAAACAGTAAACGTCAGCTACTGCGAATATGGTCGGCCGGTGATAGCGGATTCCACGGGCAGCCTGAAATTTGAGACGCACTACTTCAATCTGCAAAATTACAAACTCGTGTATGAGCACGGCGGCATAATAAAAGTACAGAGCGACAGTGAACTGATGCTATTCCCGCCGCCTATTTCTATCAGTGGCAATCCACTCACCCTAAATATACGTGCCGTTACTTTAACCTGTGACGACACTTCACCAATCGGTGGCGTGTTCAGTACAGCGGTAAAGGCATCGTATAAAAACTCAGCTTTGCTTGCCGGCGGCTTGGATTACCATAACGTCACGTTGAATTTCACCACTGCGTATCCAACTGCGTGGCAGAGATGGTTCAGCAAGACGTGTAAAGAAGCAGGGTTGGTGAATGGTACAGCGCCCGGTAAATATAACATTGCCGGCACTGGTACTTCTAACCACCCGTTATCTATTGTGTTCTATGGCAACGATACGAACCCTGTGCATTTATGGTTGAAAGAGTCCGAGGTGGGGGTAGGAGTAGCAGGCTAAAACATTTCAAAAAAAGTAGCAATGACCGAAAGTTATTTATACCACCTCAGTTAACGTATAACCCGGGTGGCAATCGAATGGCAAAAAAAAAGATTGGTTTTAGGTCTGGTTTTAGTGGTTGTGGCACTGATGCGTTGATTCAACCAGTGAAAGCGTAATAAACAGGGCAGTAGCGTCTGTAAAAATCGGTGTCTATGGTTCTTATCGAAATGTAAACTACTTGGTGGGAGTTCAATTTTTATTTGCTTTATGTATTCCCTCTGGAATACTTGGGTAGGGGACGTCCCCGAAAAAGGAGTAAGATGTGGAAGCAGGCAGACTTGCATAAAATGATCGAATAAAAAAGGAAACCAAATTCAACGAACTCATACCGAATTCTTTATATAAAAAGAGGATAAACAGAGAAATATGGTGGGAGTGAGAGTTCAGTATGTGTATGATGAAACAGGCAGAAGAACGGGCGTTATAATTCCTACTGCGTTATGGAATGAAATGAAGAGTAAAATAGGAATAGAGGGAAAGGTGAAGAATGGAGAAGTGGTCAATCCTTCGGAGTATAGGGG
>MAXT01000002.1 GCA_001751225.1 Desulfuromonadales bacterium C00003107
ACCCTTGACCAGAAGCTCCTTACGGGCCTTGGTCAGCCCTTTGACCCGCAACTCAGCCTTTAACGCCAGGCTATGGCTACCCACTTCACAATCATAAACCAATTCTAGCGATTTGCAGCCCCGGGTGAACCTGCCCCCTCGGCTGGACCGGGCGCGATGTTCGCCAAGTCGTCGAGCCAGGTCCGTTGTGATCCCAGTATAAAGAGCATTGCGTTCGTTACGCAACAGATAGAGAGACCAGCGCTGCGTACCCGAAGTTAAATCTTGGCTGCCGGCATTCTTCAAGAAGCCTCTTGCAAAAGAGCTTCCGTCAGGGCCGTGGCCAACTGATCGGGACAACTGGTGCCCTTGGCGCCACATTCGATCCCCCGCAGCCGTTCGATAATCACACTAACCGGCTGGCCTGCAGCCAGAGCAGCTACTCCCTGAGCATTGCCGTGACAACCGCCAGAGAAACAAACGTCTTTCACCCGCTCACCTTCGAGTTCGATAGTGATCGCACTGGCACAGGTCCCGCGCGTCTGATAGTCAATCTTCATGCTCGTTCCATTCTTAATTTAAAACGCCCCAACGGCATCAACCGCCATAAAACAAACGCGGCAGCCACAGCACCAGATCGGGGCAATAGGTCAGCAACAACAAGATGGCAATCTGAATAGCCAGAAAAGGCAATACCGCCCGGGAAACATAGAGAAGATCGCGGTGAGCCACGGCTCCGGAAATATAGAGGCTGACGCCAAGGGGAGGCGTGCAATAGCCGATGCCGAGGTTGAGGGTCATCAACAGACCGAAGTGCAAGGAGTCGATGCCAAATGGTGCCAGCAACGGCAAAAAAATCGGGGTCAGAATCAGGGTGGCGGAAATAATATCCATGAACATGCCGACCAACAGCAGCAAAATGTTCACCGCCAGCAAAAAGACCCAGGGGCTGTGAATCTTGGCCACCACCAGCTTGGCTACCAGATTGGGAATCTGCTGAAAGGTCAGATACTCACCGAACACCGAGGCACCGGCCACGATCACCAATAGACTGGCCGAGGTTACCGCTGAAGAAACCACTACCTGCTTAACATCCCGCAGGCGCATATCCTTGTGAATAACGATTTCGACGAAAAAAGCATAGAAACAGGCCACCACCGCCGCTTCATTGGCGGTAAACAGCCCGGAATAGATACCGCCGAAAATCAGCACGGGCAATAACAATGCCCAGACGCTCTCCCGCAGCACGGCCAGCAACTCCCGCGGAGACACTCGCTTCGAGGTGCGGGTGCGACGCCGGCGGCAAAAGAACCAGGCATATAGGGACATGGCGGACATGATCAGCAAGCCGGGTATGAAACCCGTTAAAAACAGAGCCTCCAAAGAATCGTTGGAGATCATCGAATAGAGGATCATGGAAATGGAGGGTGGAATGACGACTCCCAGCACCGGGGCAGTGGTCATGATGCCGACGCTAAAGGAATGGTCGTACTCGTGCTCGATGAGAGCCGGAATCATGAAACCGCCGATCGCCACCACTGTGGCCACCGTGGAACCGGAGATAGCGCCGAAAAAGCCGCAGGCCAACCCCCCCGCCATAGCCAAGCCGCCGGGCAGAAAACCCACTAGGGCATTGGCGGTTTTGATGAGTTTTGAGACGATGCTGCCGGTGGTCATGATATTGCCGCAGAGGACGAAAAACAGCACCACAATCAGAGCGAACTTGTCCATGCTGCGATACAGCACTTCAATCACAATCTGCGGATCGATGCCGGCCAGGGTCAAACCGACCAGACCGGTGAAGAACAGCGCCATGAAGACCGGTACGGTAGTCGCCAGAGCGCCGATCAACAAAGCGAAAACAATTAAATAACTGATATCCATAAAAGGTGCTATTCCCGTAAAGCAAAAAACTGTATCTGTGTTTTCACTGGGCTCAAGTTAACGGCCCGTAAAGATCAAAAGTTTTCACCACGGAGGGCACAGAGAAATTCTATAAAATCAACAGGTTTTCTCTGTGTTCTCTAGTGAGCGGAGCAAACGGGTGGTAAAAAGAATTTGCGCCAAATGAAAAACCGAAAAACCGTATTCGAGCTATTCGGCTGGCAGGCCGCGCCAATCCTCAATCAACACCAGTGAGGTGCGCAAAAGGAGCATTACCCCCATCAAGGGCAGCACCGCATAAAAGAGCCACTCGGGGATTTCGAGAGTGGCAGTACGGGCAAAAGGATCGTTCCAGGCGGATACGGTCATGGTCCAACCGTAGCGCACCATAAAAGCGGCGAAAATCAGCACCGCCACGTGGCTGAAGGCCGTCAACGGTTTTTTCAGGCACTTCACCATCTGCGGCAACGCATCGATGCGAATCAGTGCCCGCTTGCGCACCGCAGCGCTACAACCGATATAGGTGGTGAAAAAGATGACCTTTTTCACCACCTCGTCGGACCAATAGAGACTAATCGGCGACAGCTTGCGCAGCACCACATTGGCCATAGCCACCAGCAAAGCGATCGCGACCGCGATAAAAAGGGACCAGTCCTCGATGAAACCGAGAGACCGGTCCACATTTTTCAGCAATTTCTGCATCATTTCAGGTCTTTCCACTCACTTCAGTTACCGAGACGCTGTTGCACCTTCTGCAGATAATCAACGCCAATCTTTTCGCCCCAAACCTGGTAGACCGGAGCACTGGCTTCGATCAGACTCTGTCGGTCGGCATCGGACAGATCAATGAACTCAACCCCCTTGGCCTCAGCGGTAGCGATCTGCTCCTCTTGCTGCTGACGGGTACGGGCTCGACTGGCTGCACTCTCCTCGGCAATGACCTCCGTCAGAATCTGTTGCAGGTCGGCGGGCAAGCGCTCAAACCAAGCTTTGTTCATCAGATGAATGAACAGCCCCTGAGCGTAATCGATACGGGTCAGGTAACGGGCCACTTCAAATTTGCGGGTCAGGTTGCAGACGATGGGGG
>MAXT01000003.1:0-583 GCA_001751225.1 Desulfuromonadales bacterium C00003107
ACCGCATCATTAAGCGCAGAATAATTGAATGCCATCCGCGCTCTTTCATCCAAAATATCCTGCAACTGAGCAGCATCGTAAGGCGGAAATATTATCTCCTCCTCGCTCAAGGATGACCTCACCCTTGGGTCCAAAAGCTCCGTGAATGTCAGGTCATTTGAAATGCCTATCATGCTTACCCTTGCATTATTTAGCTCGCTGTTTATCCTTGAGAGGTTATACAAAGCACCGTCACCTTTGGTTGCTAACCTGTCCACCTCATCTAATATCACAATTACGCATCTATCATCCGTATCTATCCCCGCCTTAAACTCTGAATATACCATATCTGTTGGCCAACCTATTAACGGGACCTTCTTATTGAATATCCGTGCGAGATAGGCGAAAACACGATATTGCGTATCAAACACCTCGTTGTTGATATATATCATGAAGCATTTACTGCCCATCTTCCGCCCCATCCTTTCTAATTCTTTACTTACATATTTCACCGTAGCTGTCTTTCCCGTTCCTGTCTTGCCATAGATTATTACATTGGACGGGGTCTCTCCCTTTAACGCCGCAGACAAAATGTCGGCTAAAC
>MAXT01000003.1:646-1132 GCA_001751225.1 Desulfuromonadales bacterium C00003107
TTTGCAAATATCCGCCCCTCATATATCAGGTCATCGAATAGGTTATCCATCTCTGTCTCTAAAAAATACCTCGATGTAAAAATGTTTTTGCATACATTAAATAATAGCGAGTTCTTCACGTAGGATAGCAATCTTCCTTTGGGTATTTCCTCTAATATTCGAGTTCTATATTCCAAAAATGATGCTTTTATGGCTCTATCAGTTGGAGAATATATGGACGATAGCTGTGCCTCCCGTCCCACCTATGTTATGTGTCAGTCCAACTTCAGCGTTGGCTATCTGCCTTTTTCCGGCTTCTCCTCTGAGCTGCTGCACTATCTCGGTCACCTGCCGTACACCTGTTGCACCAAGCGGGTGCCCACATGCTTTTAGTCCACCAGATGGGTTTATTGGTATTTTACCACCTATTTCTGTCTCTCCTTCACCAGTAGCAGTGCCTCCACTACCCTTTTCAAAAAAGCCTAAATCTTCTATTGCTATTAGTTC
>MAXT01000003.1:1196-2766 GCA_001751225.1 Desulfuromonadales bacterium C00003107
ACGCCTTCTTTGCTGCAAACACCGTTGCATCCATCGTTGTTATGTCCCTCCGGTCATGAAGCGAGAGGGTATCGCTTGCCTGTGCGGACGCTTTAACGTAAATAGGCGAATCCGTATGTTTCTTCGCATCATCGGCGGCGCATACTACAACCGCAGACGCCCCATCTGCTATGCCCGAGCAATCCAGCATGTGAAGTGGGTCGGCGACCATAGGAGAGCCAAGTACGGCATCTGTTGATATCTCCCGTCTGTATTGTGCAAGGGGATTGTGAGTGGCATTCAAATGGTTCTTTACCGCTACCTTTGCCATTTGCTCGCCCGTAGTCTGATATTGTTGCATGTGTGCCCGCGCCATCTGAGCAAACAAGGACGGGAGCGTTGCACCACAAATCGCTTCCCACTCCCGATCTACGCCGGAAACGAGCAAATCGCTGGCTATATCATCATCTACATCTGTCATCTTCTCCACGCCTGCCGCTATCACGAGGTCGTACCAGCCGGAAGCCACAGAAAGAACCGCTAAATGCAATGCGAGCGCGCCTGAGGCGCAAGCGGCTTCCACTCGTGTCGAGGCAATATGTAATCCAGATAATCCGGCACGATCTAATATTAACGCACCGATATGCTCCTGCTCCACAAATCTGCCGGCTGACATGTTCCCGCCATATAGCGCATCTATCTCCTCTCCGCTTATCCCTGCATCTTCTATCGCTTTTAACCCCGCTTCTACCGCTATGTCCCGGAAAGACCTATCCCANNATCCCAGAGTTCGCCAAATTTTGTTGTCCCCACACCTATTATCGCTACTTCTCTCATATTACATCCTTATTTTTCCTTGATGTTTCGCATACGCCGCGTAATCCAGATACTTCTTTGAACTAAGAAAGTGCTCTACCTTCATCGCTTTCTCTTGCACCTCTCCTATAAGGTCTGTAACACGGAAAGCAAATGAGTCAGAACCCGCACCGGAGCCAAAGGAGGTCAGTAAAATCCGCTGCGAGGGTGATGCCTTATCAAGAACGGCTGCGAGCCCTATCATCGAAGCAGCCGAGTACGTGTTACCAAAATTAGTTACCATCAGACCGGGTTTTACTTGCGCGGATGTAAATCCAAGACTTTTTGCCGCTTTTAGTGGGAACTTCCCGTTAGGTTGGTGAAATACGGCAAAGTCAAAGTCGGCAGGTTGGAGCCCTGTTTTTTCCAGCAATGCTTTAGTAGCTGATATCGTATGTCGGAAATAAGCAGGTTCGCCCGTGAAGCGCCCACTGTGTGATGGGTACTTTTGCAGGTCTCTTCGCCAGAAGTCGGGTGTATCCGTAGTAAAGGACGCAAAATCCTCTATCTCGGCGACTACCCTGTCTTGCCCGATGACAAACGCAGCACTACCAGCGGCGGCGGTGTACTCTAATGCATCACCCGGGCTTGCTTGCGAAGCGTCAGCACCTATTGCGAGTCCATATTTTATTTTATTCAGCGCGACAAGTCCCATGCAAGATTGTATTGTTGCAGTTCCGGCTTTGCATGCGAACTCGAAGTCCGCAGCAGTGATCGAATTCGATGCGTCTATCGC
>MAXT01000003.1:2838-3396 GCA_001751225.1 Desulfuromonadales bacterium C00003107
GCAGCTCGTGCGGCTTCTACAGCCATTGTCGCTGTATCTTCATCCAGATCGGGCACTGATTTCTCTGCCACCATCAGGCCCGCTTTTATACTCGCACCATTCTCGCCCCACTGGTTTGCTATCTCTTCCACTTTTATTCGATACACCGGCACATACACGCCATACGAGACTATCCCTATCATTGTAATTACCAATATAAACAAAGGCAACTAAAATATATACCTTATAGGTGGTGTTCATGAAAGAAGAAATACGAAACTACTTAGCAAATAAGTTTGGCAGTCCGCTAAAAATACGGAACGTAAAGGAGTTGGGGCTGGCGTCAGAGCAGGAAAAAGAGCAGGAAATAAAGGGGTTTGGCTATGGCAAGCCTTATCTCGTGGTGTTTGAGACTAAAGAAGGCGAACAAAAAGAGGTTGTCATCTCTTCGATGCGGGGGGATGGATTTGGGCATGACCATCTCTCTGACCGTGCACAGATATTGATATGGCAGCATCATGCGTTCAATACGCTGCCGAAACACGTAAAGAGTGTTGATCTCGGCTATTTTACGAAAGA
>MAXT01000004.1:0-423 GCA_001751225.1 Desulfuromonadales bacterium C00003107
GGCGACTGCCGGATTGGAAACGAAGTGAGCATTCAAACAAACGTCTATGTGACAAAAGGCACAATAGTCGAGTCAGAAGCTTTTTTTGGACCTTGTGCCGCCACGCTAAACGACAAGTACATGCGATATGGCGCGGAATTGAAGGCACCGGTAATAAAGAAAGGTGCGCGGATAGGTGCAAATTCTACTATTCTACCCGGCGTGGTGATTGGCGAGAATGCGGTGGTCGGTGCCGGCTCGGTAGTGACAAGAGACGTGAAGCCCGGAGATGTAGTGGTGGGGAATCCAGCAAAGAGGTTAAAAGATGTATCTGCTCTCGAATGAAGAGATAAAGGAAAAGGTCAAGAATAGGGAAGCTAAGATTTCTGTCATAGGTCTGGGCAGGGTAGGTTTGCCTTTAGCAGCCACGCTCGCGGATTGTGG
>MAXT01000004.1:534-692 GCA_001751225.1 Desulfuromonadales bacterium C00003107
ACCGTTAGCTTGGAAGAGCGTGATTTAAACGTTATAACTGTGCCCACGCTAATAAAAGCAGAGGAGCCGGATATAGATGCCGTTTTCGCCGTTGCGAATGCGATAAAAGCGCCACAGGGTAAAGTATTCAGCCTGGAGAGTACGGTACCGCCGTTGAC
>MAXT01000004.1:753-1011 GCA_001751225.1 Desulfuromonadales bacterium C00003107
GAGCGGATTCAAGCGCCGCAGGTACTGAATGACTTGAGAACATACCCTAAGATAGTGGGCGGAATGGACGAAAAAAGCGGGTTCATCGTCTCGGAGATTTATTCCTGCTTTGCACCGAGCATAATCAGGGTGAGCAGTCCCGTAGTGGCTGAGATAGATAAGATAACGGAGAATGCGCAGCGTGACGTCAACATAGCATTCGCAAATGAACTGGCGCGGATATGTGAGGTTTATGGTGTGGACGTGTACGAGGTAATA
>MAXT01000004.1:1046-1823 GCA_001751225.1 Desulfuromonadales bacterium C00003107
TGCATTCCTATGGACCCGTATTATATATTGAGCGCGGTTGAGCAGCGCGGCTACACGGCGAACCTCATTAAAGAGGCGAGAAGGTTAAACGAAGCGATGGTTGAGCATGTTGCGGGTATGGTGGAAGGTGACCGAGTGGTAATACTTGGATTGAGCTTCAAGCCAGATATTAAGACGTTTGAGAATACGCATACGTTGAAATTGGTTGATGCGCTGAAAGCAGCGCATGACGTTGTGGTGCACGACCCGTTTCTGGATTATGAGGTGTTTGAGTTTGAGGTGGAAAAAGACTTTTACAAAGCGGTAGAAGGTGCGGATTGTATTGTGTTGTCCACCGCGCATTCTACGTATAAAAAGATGGATTGGAAAGAGTTGAAGAAACGGATGCGGGGTGATTTGATAGTGGATGTGCGTGGATTCTTTGATGCCGGCGAGGTTGAGGCGAATGGGTTGAGGTATAAAGGCATTGGTCGGATTTTGCGGGGTTTAGATAAGGATTGATAAGGTTGTACTTGTTTACCGCTGAGCACGCAGAGAGCACAGATAGTCAGGAAGATTTTCACTCTATTTTTGTGGTCTGCCACACAATCACAAATAATATCTATACACCTCTTTATTAAGTTGCATACACATGTCCACCTCCAGCACAAGTACCAAAACCCCAAAATTCATATCGCATCCACTCTTGAAAGAAGGAGTGGTAGAGCGCAGACAGTATCAAATAACCATAGCGGAAGAGTCAACGCGGGATTCTTTAATGGTTGTTTTACCTACCGG
>MAXT01000004.1:1851-1973 GCA_001751225.1 Desulfuromonadales bacterium C00003107
CTGGTCGAACAGCATTCGGCGTTTTTAAAAGAAGTTATGAACTTCGATCCTGCGCTTTTACAAACCTTCACCGGTACGGTATTAGCAGAAAAGCGAGCAAAATTATGGGAAGACGCAAAAAT
>MAXT01000004.1:2048-2391 GCA_001751225.1 Desulfuromonadales bacterium C00003107
GGCTCAGCGATGTTGCACTGCTGATATTCGATGAATGCCACCGTGCAGTGGGTAATTACTCGTATGTTTACATTGCCGAGAAGTATGCAGAACAAGCGCGAGAGCCATTAGTATTAGGTATGACTGCTTCTCCGGGTAGCGATAAGGAAAAGATAAGAGAAATATGCGTATCTATGGGCGTAAAGCGAGTAGAAAGCCGGACGGAATACGACTCCGATGTTGCACCTTATGTATTTAAAAAGGACTTGGAATGGCGTGCCGTGGAAGTTCCGGCGGAGATAAAGAAGCAGAAACGGATATTAGACGAGGTATTAGAGGTAAGGATAGGTGAATTACGAAACCT
>MAXT01000004.1:2426-3148 GCA_001751225.1 Desulfuromonadales bacterium C00003107
TATTAGAGGTGCAATTGGCGGTACAGAAGCATGCGGACTTATACAAGGCGTTGTCTTTGCAGGCAGAAGTGTTGAAGATAAAGCATGCGATTGATTTAATAGAAACGCAGGGTGTATTCGCATTGAGACGATATTTTAACAGGCTGAGGACGGAAGCAGAATCAAAAACGGGTAGCAAGGCGGCAAAGAGGTTGTTTAAGGACGATAAATTCGTAGAGGCGATGAGTGCGGTTGCAGCATACGAAGGAGAGCATCCAAAGCTGGACGTACTGATACAGATACTGCGTGAGGAGATGCGGGTTAATCCCGACACGAGGATAATTGTGTTCACCAATTACCGTGATACCGCGGAGATGGTAATATCTGCATTGCGTGGCTTGAAAGCAGAAAAGGATGGGATAAGGGCTGTTAAGTTCATNNGGGCAGGCGTCAAAGGTAGAGGACAAGGGCTTGAAGCAGAAAGAGCAGGTAGAAATTATAAATAAGTTTAAAGAAGGATTTTACAACGTTTTAATTGCTACTTCCGTGGCTGAGGAGGGGTTGGATATTCCGGCGACTGATCTCGTACTCTTCTACGAGCCTATTCCGTCGGCGATAAGAACCATACAGCGTAAAGGCAGGACGGCTCGAAAGAAAGTAGGAAAAGTAATCGTGCTGATAGCAAAAGGAACGAAGGACGAAGCCTATTACTGGATGAGCAGGAGCAAGGAGCGTGCAATGCG
>MAXT01000005.1 GCA_001751225.1 Desulfuromonadales bacterium C00003107
ACCGGCAACAACGCCAGGGGCCGCGTTCATTCCTTGGATTGGCAACAATCTGGACGACATCCTTTGCGAACAGCATTCACGGACCGTTGGCCGGGACAACTGTGTCAGCTTTGAGGGAGTGACCCTGCAGATACCGGCCAATGACTACCGTTGCAACTACATCAAAGCAAGGGTTCGTATTCACCGATATCTCGATGGGACTCTAGCGATTTTCCACGGCCCGCGCAAACTGGCAATCTATGACCAACAAGGGCAACTGCAAATCCAGAAGCAGGCGCAAAACCAATAAAACTGCCGCAAAAGATTTCCCGTCACTGGGATGGGAAATCTGGACAGTTCATTTGCTACAGAACCGGACAGTTCTATTTGTTGCCAACAGCATCAGCATTTCAATATTGTCAAATTTTATCCACTGAAGGGTTGACAACCTCGGGGCAATTCGCTATCTTCACCTCGTTGTCGCGGGGTGGAGCAGTTCGGTAGCTCGTCGGGCTCATAACCCGAAGGTCGCAGGTTCAAATCCTGCCCCCGCTACCAAAATAAATCAGGGACCAGCCAAAAGGCTGGTCCCTTTTTATTTTTACCTGTACGCTGAATTATCTCTCCCCAAATCCCGTATAACAAAGACCACTATGAACAAACACCAGCGAGCTAAAATCAAGGCGACCATCCTGACGCAGATCGAATCGCTGACAGAAGAAACTCAGTCCCCTGAAAGCGCCGCCCAGACGAAGCTCAGACTTGAACGACTCGGCACCGCCCTTAAGCGCATTGCGGCTGACAACTATGGTGAATGCTTCAAGTGCGGAAACCCAATTCAAATGAGTCAGCTACTGACCTTTCCGGAAACCATGCTATGTATCGGTTGCCTAAACAATCCAAGGACACAGACATGAGGCCTACCTTCATCTCTCAGGATCGTTGCCAGAGGGTGATGCGATGGCTGGCTGCTTCCTTACTCACCTTCACCCTTTGCGGCTGCACCAGGCATCTCATTCACCATTGGCAGGAAACCAGTCGAGACTACACCTATATCGACTTTTCCCGGAATCCCTCTCCTTATAAGTTCAGTGGCCAGGTTGGAGGAGAACATACAACCTACCTCAAGGTACTTGGATTTAAAGGAGACCACTTCACCATAGCGATGCAACAGGAGGGAGACGCTGGCTTCACAGTGTATGGGGAGGGCTTGGTTACTCGCCGGACGGCGATGATCCACGACGTTATAATCGAAGGGACGGACGCCCTGCTTACTATCGAAATTTCTGCCTACAGCTATGGGGACTACGTGCTAACCATAAGTAAAAAATAGCCAGAAATCGCCAAAGCAAACCCTGCCACTCTCACCCGCCCGCAAGCTTAAATTTCGTGCCGCTCGCCAATGCAACCTCATCCCCCGGCTCAAACATGCGGCGATGGTCGCGCTACCCACCTTGTCCAGTCAAAACTGACTGTAGATTGCCAATATCCACATTCTGCCGATTGACCATTTCACGCAACAGGTTGCAAAACCGCGGATATTCCGGATGATCCGACAGATGCACCGCCCGCCGGCGGAACTCCTCGCGGCTAAAAGTGCCCCAGTTTACCAGTTGGCTGAAATAGACGGCAAAACCGAACCCCTGGGCCAGGCTCACAAAATCTTCCATCTCGCGATAGTTGTTCTGCTGAACCACAAAACTCAGAGTTATGGCAATAGGCAGGCCGGCAAGGAAATTCAAATTTTCCATCAGCCTCTCAAAATCTCCTCCGCGATTGGCACTGTAGGTCTTCCCGCTAGCCGCATCGATGGAAATTTCCGCGGTACGGACAAAAGGCTGGACCGCCTGCATGGACTGCCAGGCGGCAGGATCCCACAACAGGCCATTACTATGCAGATGAATTGATTCAAGATGTGGATAATTGCTAGGGACAAACTCTTCCAATAAGCGGCGATAGGCAAGACTGGCAAAGGGATCTCCGGTACCGCTAATAATCAGCTGACGAGCATGGGGCGCAAGTTCACGCTGCACCCGATCGCTGATAGCCTCTGCTCGACGGCGCTCCTCTTCACTGGCGACATAAACACCTGACCTGCAGCTTGAGCAGGCCAGATTGCAACTGCGATCATAGCAAAGGTTGAGTTTTTGCGGCCCCCAGGGCAACAGAGTCTGTTTTGTTTCAAAAACATCCCGAGCTACGCCCTTCTTCAGCTCGCTTAGCTTACCGACCGGAGCCGTGCCGCTGATCAGACGTGGGCAGCGGCGACGGTTACAGTGGCGAAAGGAACCGTCATGAATGGACCGTCGCAGGTCGCGGGCCGTTGAACCATTCCAGATATCATCCAGATCATCGGTGAGAAGATTCCCCAGAGACCGTTTAAGCCAGGCTGGGCAGCAGGCAAAAACCTGTCCATCGGGATGAATCTCAAACCACTCAAAGGGATTATGGCAGATTATTCTCTGTGGATTTTCAGGCTTCATTGACAGGCTTCTCCCCACTGCCGGCAGCATTCAGAACGGCAGAAGGGCAAAGGGTAGCACAAAGCTTTCTTAACTACATCCGCAACCGTAGTCCGTGAAACTAAAGATCCGTCGCAATAGCAAGATTGCGACGGATCTCTCAGATTAAGGAAACGCGAGCGCGTGCTAAGTCGATGGTGATGACCCCGGGTTGATATCCCGAACCATTCGCGTGCCATCCAAGGTGCCGTCACTGACCCACAGCTCTCGGCCATGGCGACCATCATCGGCACGGAAGAAAAGTAAGCCGTCAACCTCGGAAAAATGGGCCAAGAATGAACTGTCGCGGCCACGATTAATATCCTTCAACAAACGGGTTCCCTTGGCCGTTCCGTCGCTGACCCACAGCTCTCTGCCATGGATACCGTCATCGGCAGAAAAAAAGACCAGATCGCCCACCCGCGTCAGGTAATAGGGCCTGGCCCCCTCCCTGCCACGATTGATATCCAGCAACAGGGTCGTTCCTTGATCCGTTCCATCGCTGACCCAGAGTTCCTTGCCGAAGTCTCCATCGTCTGCAGCAAACAACACCTGACCGCGACAACGCACCATAAAGAGCGGGTAAGCGCTGTCCGGCCCGGGATAGATATCCTTGATCAGACGAGTACCCTGCTCGGTGCCGTCACTGCACCAGAGCTCAAAGCCGGTTACGCCATCGTTGCCAGCAAAGAGCAGGGCATCCTCACTGCGAAACAGATTAATCGGCCGTGCAGAATCGGAGCCCGGATTAATATCACTCACCCGAAAGGTGCCTTTGGCGGTACCATCCGTTCGCCACAGTTCCTTGCCCGAGACACCGTCACTGGCTTGAAAAAATCCCGCGGTAATGCCCTCGGTGGGCTCTTCCAACTCAGTATGGTAAATGTCGCCACATGCGATCAACAGCAACAGCGGCAAACCAAAGATGATGAGGCGAAAAACTGGATTCACTATCTAATCGTCCCCTTGAACAGCAACGGGACGACAAACCCAATCATCAGTTCCAGTCGCCACGAAGAAGTTAGTAAAAAATTATTAGCCATGAAAAATATTATACTACATATCTTTATGCAAGCTAATTTTTACCATTCTTTCTCCGCAGGCTTTCCGATGGCATTTACCGGACAGACCGCCTGGCACCGACCGCACTTCAAGCAGTCCGCCGACTCGATGTGCCCCGCCGACCGACTGGCAACGATAGGTAGGGATAGGGGGCAATGCTTTTCGCACAAACCGCAGCCCCGGCAGGTTGACTTGATGGTAAATCGATAACACTGCCCACCGAGAACTCCCTGCAAAGTCCCCACCGGGCAGATGGCACACCAGGCCCGCGACCAATAGACAACCGCCAGAACCAGGGCAATGGCCGTAGTGACCAGGCACATTTGCCAAAAAACCGATCCCCATTGCTCCATCGAAGCGGGATCTTGCAACCCACGACCAATCATCACCGAAAACAGTACCACCACCGCCGCCCAACGAAAGGACCGGCGTTGGAAAAGCACTGGCAAGGCTCGCCAACCCCTCACGGGCAGTGCCAGGCTATCGAGAAAGGCTCCTCTCGGGCACCAGTTACCGCAAAAATACCGGCCACGAAAAATACTGACCGTCAAACCGCTTGCCACCACAACCGGTACCACCAGGCCAAACAGAGGATAACGCCAGCCCAAGGCCAAGACGAAAACCACGATCGAGCCAAGCATCCATTTTTGTTTACTGTGCATATATAATGCCCCCACATTCCATAAGCGAACTATATGCATACATAGATGCATTGTCAATGCAAAGATATTGCGTGGGATAGCCTCAGGAGGATTTCTGTAGCAGGATAACGTCTGGCTCAACAAATTCGAGGCGGGCCTTCACCTTCCGGCAAGAAAAACAAAGGTCTCCCGCCTAACAAAAACCAGCAGACACTGATCACAGCACCGATAGGAGCGCCGTTGATCACGCCAGAAGGGTAGTACCCGAAGATTTTCGCAAAGGAGACAGATCATAAAAAAGCCCATCCATTCAGGAGAAAGTACTGTCCCAGGCAGGCATTATTCACGCAAGATGACGAAATTAGTGCACTTGTCGAATATTTTTACAAGATGAGGCCCCTTTTACCTGATTACTCCCCAAACCGGAAAACTGCCGTCGAAAAACCTTACACCTTCCCGCTACAGAATACAGCGCCCTATCTTAAAGCCAGAATCCAGCGCATAAATCGAAGGTTAGATCTGTTCCCCCCAGCATGGTGTCAACTTTGCATCACTGCAAAGAGGGATATTTATGACCGCCGCCTAGGGCACCTCTGTTTCCACATGTTTTCTTTTTATCCAGAGAGAGAGTCGATCGATGAGATCTCGCATGAAATTTGGTGAAATCCTGTTGCAAGCCGGCGTCATCACCAAGAACGATCTAAACGCGGCACTCTCCGTACAGACTAAAAACGGCATGGCTCTGGGGCGGATTCTTGAGGATGAAGGCCTGATCAGCGATCGAGATATCATCGACATTCTCGCCCGCCAATTCAATCTGCCGGTCATCGACGCCATTCACGAATCGTCCGTTTCGGAAGCCGTGCTTGAGCTCATCGATTGCGACCATGCCCTAAGAACGGTGGTCTTTCCCCTGCAAATCTGCAACGACGGCCTCGAGGTCGCCATAAGCAATCCCCTCGACTTCAACACTCTGGATCGCCTGGCATTCAAGACCGGCCGCAATATCCACCCGGTTCTGACCACGCCAACCGCCATCTTCAAGGCCATAAAACGCTTTTATCTGAAAGAATCACCTGCGGAGACTTCACCCGGCACCTACCTTCTGGTCATCGATGATCACGACCTGTACCGCTCCACTATTTGCAGCAACCTTAAGCAAAAGGGCTACCTGCCGCTGTTTACGGTCACCGTGGAAGAAGCGATCCACATTGCCCAACAAACCACACCACGCCTGATTCTAGTAGACACCTGTCTGAAAGCAGTCAGCAGCCAGATGATCTTTGAACGGCTACAGCAAAACGACAGCACCGGAAATTGTCCGATAATCGCTCTGACGGCAAACACTACGGCTGAGGAAGAAGCATTTCTGCTACGGCTCGGTTTTTTTGACGTGATTGCCAAACCCCTGAACTACACTCGACTACAAGCCCGCATCGAACGGGCATTGCATTTCTACTATCACGGCGCGGCCCCTCCCTATGCTCATCCGTTTCAAAACGATGCGGCCCACGCTCTCGCCGGCTGAAGCCCCTGCCGTCAAACCCCCAAACCCTCCACAGATTATCGCCACCGACCGCGACAAGGTCTTTTATCCACACAGCAACTGTGCTAAAGATGACTATCCACCCTCCGATGAAAAAGGTTCGCAGATGATACAGCTACGCAAAAGGTTCGGCGAAATCCTAGTCGAAGCCGGAGTCATCACAAACAGCGTCCTTACAGCCGCGTTGCAGACACAAAAAAAATCGGGGCTGGCCTTGGGCCGCATCCTCGAGGACATGGGCGCCATCACCGACTGGGATATCGCTACCATTCTGGCGCGGCAGTTCAACCTTGTCGCCATTCAAAAGATATCCGTCCCGGCCATCCCTGAAAACCTGCTGCAGGTCATCGACTGCGATATGGCCATCAAAAAGAATATCTTTCCCCTGGAGCTCAAGGACGGGCTGCTCAGGCTGGCGATCAGCAACCCTCTCGACTTTGACAGCCTGGACAAGATCGCCTTCAAAACGTCGCTGCGGATTGAACCGGTTCTGGCCACCCCGACGGAAATCTTCAAAGCCATCAAGCGTTATTATCTGTCTGAAGAGACGAGCAAGAAATCAGCGCCGAATAAAGTACTGATTGTTGACGAAAATGATCTCTATCGCGGAACCGTCTGTGCCAACCTTCGCAATGCCGGTTATCAGCCATTCTTTGCCGATTCAACCACGGCCGCCATCAAATTAGCTATGCAGGAGAACCCCCACCTGATTCTGATCAGCACTACGAGCAATTCAGCACACTCTAAACTGTTAATTAAAACCCTACAGAATAATGTTGCCACTCAAAACCGGCCATTCATCGCCCTTTCGGCCATCAACTCGCCGGAAGAAGAAGCGGCCCTGCTCGGCATGGGTTTTTTTGATATTATTTTCAAACCCCTCAATTATGTACGACTTCTAGCACGCATCGAACGCACCATCCGCTTTTTTTATCACGAACAAATTCCCCACAGCTAAGCATCACGCCCCATTATCAAGATCGAGGCATTGATAGACACGAACACCCCCCTTGCCGTCTTTCTTAACCTGGTACATGGCTTTATCCGCACGGCTGATCAGGTCATCAACAGTCTCACCGAGATCGGGATAGATGGTTATGCCGATACTCGCACCAAGCGTGCAACTGACCGAACGAATAGAAAACGGCAGCCGGACCTCCTGTAGCACTTTCTCTCCGACTAATTCGGCATCCTCAAGCAGCGCGATATCCGGCAGGACGATACCAAATTCGTCGCCCCCCAGACGAGCGGCACTATCCACCTCTCGCAACGACAGTTTGATTCTTTTAGCGATGAGGACTAGGGCTTCATCTCCTGCCTGATGTCCGAATCGGTCGTTAATATCCTTAAAGCCATCGAGATCAATAAACAGCATCCCGACCCGGCCGCCAAAACGCCTGGCGTGGGCCAGCGCCTGCTCGAGTCGGTCGATGAACAGCCGTCGGTTGGGCAAGCCGGTCAGCATATCGTGGGTGGCCTGCTGCTGCAGCTTTTTATTGAGTTCCAGCAAATCATCCCGAGCTTGCCGTTGTTCGTTGATATCCGTAACAATACTGGCCAGCCGGACGCACTGTCCCTGCTGATCGAAAACGGGGAAGCGACGGTCCCTGATCCAGCGAATGGAGCCATCCGGACGAACCAACCGATACTCCAGCTCACGGGTTTCCTGGCCCGGTTGGGCAAAAACGGCGACGACCCGAGCCTTATCGTCCTCATGAACACCATCGAGAAAAGACATGGGATTATGATAGAGGCTGTCCCGCGAGCGGCCCCACAATTTCTCATAAGCAACGCTGACATAGTAAACAACCTTCAGGTCAGGGCTGTGCAACCAGAAGACATCATCGATACCCTCGGTGACCAGACGAAACATTTCCTCGCTCTCTCTGGCGCGTAACTCGGTGGCCCGGCGGTGCAAGGCCATATCGACACCGATGCGCAAATCGCTCTTCTGGAAGGGCTTGAGCAAAAACCCGTAGGGGTCGGTCAGCTTGGCCCGCTCCAGAGTCTCCTCGTCGGCATGAGCGGTCAGGTAGACGACCGGTATTCCTGTCTGTTCGCGCAACAGCGCCGCAG
>MAXT01000006.1 GCA_001751225.1 Desulfuromonadales bacterium C00003107
AGGTAGCGCAGATCATCTATCCAGAAGCAAGGGATGACGGTTATCTGTTTGGTCTCGATCCGGTGGAACAGCTCAGCGGACTGCGAGTGCGCAGCAGCGCCGATATCGTTTATCGACTGGGCCGCTCTCGCAAGAAGGCGGGAAGTTATCGTGCCGTCAGTCGCGTCGGTGGCCATCTCAAGGCTCAGTGGGTTGATCGCGATTTTTATCTGCAGCTGCCAGCGGATATTTCCTCTCGGCTGCGAGCTACCGCCAGCGAGTTGGC
Source organism: Desulfuromonadales bacterium C00003107 (assembly GCA_001751225.1). GTDB lineage: Bacteria > Desulfobacterota > Desulfuromonadia > Desulfuromonadales > Syntrophotaleaceae > Syntrophotalea_A. The sequence continues at coordinate 266 of MAXT01000006.1, forward strand.
GCAGGGGGGTGACAAGGCCGCCGGCAAAATCGCGCGCACCGAGGAGTTTTTTCGGCGGCAGCAGCTGGTCTATGCTACCAATAATCTGCCCGGGCCGGATCGCCCTCTGGAGGAATTTCTGTTCGAAAATAAGCGGGGCTATTGCGAGTTTTTCGCTAGCTCCTTTGCTTTGCTGTTGCGCCTCGAAGGAGTGCCGGTCCGATTGGTCGGCGGTTACCTTGGTGGCCGTCGCAACGACTTGGCCGGTTATTACAGTGTTACCGAGGATATGGCCCATGTCTGGGTCGAGGCCCTGGATGATGGTGTCTGGCGGCGCATCGATCCAAGCCGGCTAGCCGTTAATGCCGCCAGTGCCTCTTTTGCCGGACGGGGCAATCCTCTGAGCTGGGGGCGGCGTGTGTTCGATGCGGCTGACTATTACTGGACCCGGGCGGTGATCTCCTATGACCTGAGTAAGCAGCTGGAGTTGGCCAGAGGGGCAACTTTTAAATTGCGGGATATGTCATTCGGCCGAGGTCTTTTCAGAAGGGTCGCTTGGCTGCTGGGCGTCGTTGGCGGGCTGCTCGCTGTGGTCAGGCTGCTGCGCCGCTGGATCATGCCGGTGGAAGAGCGTCTGCTGCAGCGCTTTTTGCGGCTACTGAAGCGGCGCTTAGCTGGGGAGCAGATACCTGCCAGTGCGGGATTGCAAACCCTCGCCGATCGGACCGGCGATGCCCGCATGCGGGAGTTCGCCGCGATCTACGGCGGCGCAGTCTATCGGGACCGGGTTTTGGATTCCACTGAGCGAGCGCGGCTACGCTACCTGCTGCGGCAAGTGCGTCGCTGCTGATCATAGACTGTGGGCCAGGTGCGATGATGGGTCTTTGGGCGGGGCAGGGTAGCGGGCAGGGAGTGTGTGGCGGGGAATTGAAACCGGGACAGGCTGGTAGGATACCGCAACCGCTTGAGAGTCGGTTCGCGCTGCTGTCAGGACCTGACCCGGTGAGATCTTATTTACGTGGTCCCTTGCCGGCCGGTTTGCGACGGCTCTCGGTGGATGACTTGCGCCGGGGCTTGTTTTGTTCGGGGTCAGCTGTTGATTCTCTTGGTTTTTTGGGCAGCGCTTCGGTAACGCTGATGACCCGGTTGATGAGCAGGGCACCGTCGAGGGTGACGATGGCGTCTTTTGCCTCGGCCGCATTGGCCATCTGCACAAAGGCCGTGCCTCGGAACAGTCCGGTGCGAGGGTCATTGAGCAGGCGCACCGATTTTACTGTGCCCGATACTGAAAAAAGATTACGGAGGTCGTCTTCCGTGGCTTCAAAAGAAATGTTCGCTACATATACGTCTCGTGCCATGATCGATCCTTTGCTGCATTAAGTTGGTGCGGGTAAAGGGCTGCCGAAATCGAAGGTCAGGGGCGCCCGTGCAAGTATGCGCAAGTCTAGCACATCGTCCGATTAAAAGCATGATGGCGTCGCAAAAAGTCCGTCCTACTGCGTTACGGCGTTTTTTCAGGACCTCGACATATTAGATGTATGCCCTCACCCCTGAAAAAACACCAGGCCTTGTAGGACGAAATTTTTGCTTAGCCATTCTATAAGTTTTTGTGAATGCATCAAGGGTTGTAGGTCAGCGTAAGGGGTCGAACAGGTACTCCAGGCCATTGAGTTTGATTTCGTAAACGGTCTGCAGCATACGGCCGAGTTTGCCTTTAGGAAAACCCTGCTGAGAGAACCAGACCACATAAGGTTCGGGCAGGTCGATGAGTCGTTGTCCCTGGTGCTTGCCAAAGGGCATGCGCATGGCCGCCAGTTCGAGGAGCAACTCGGAATCGATGGACACCAGTTCACTCAAAATGTCTCCAGGCGTTTGAGTTGAGTTTCAAAGATCTCAAGGGTTTTGGCTCTTTTCAATTGCTCGAGGATCGTTTTGCAACCTGCATCGTGCAAATAGGGCAACAGGCTGCGCAGTTTGGCCAGTACTTGGGCCTGACCGCAGTAACGTTTTTGGTAGCGGGGCAGTAGTTCGCTCAGCAGATGACCCAGACCCTTCCTCAGTTCATCGGCAGACGGTGAGCTTGGCGCTTGACCCCGCAGACGCTTGAAGAGCAGGGGATCCGCCAGGGCGCCTCGGCCGAGCATCAAACCGGCAGCTTTGGTGGTGGCCAATAGCTGTTGACCCTGCGCAGCGGTAATGATATCGCCGTTGGCAATGATCGGCAGTTGGCTGCACTGCACCGCTTTAGCGGTTATGGTATGATCGGCGCTGCCACGATAGTGCTGAATGACGGTACGAGGATGCAGAATCAAGAAGTCGACCCCGGAAGCTTCCATGGGAGACAGCAACTCAAAGAGTTGCTGTGGGTGATCGTAGCCGGCCCGCAGTTTGACGGACAGGCTGCCCGTTACCACCTTGCGCAGGGCAGCGAGCAGAGGTGGAATCTGTGCCAGCTGACTCAGCAATTCGCCACCGATTGCGCTGCTGGTGGTGCGGCCGAAGGGACAGCCCAGGTTGAGATTGATGTGCTCGACTCCGGCATCCTGCAGGGCCCGGGCTGCTTCGGCCAATAGCTCCGGTTGGTGGCCGATCAACTGGGCGACCAGCGGAACCCCGCCTTCATGGGGGGCAACATCCTGCAACTGAGCAGGGCGCAGGGCTTTGCGCTTGCCGCCGGCTACGCGGATAAACTCGCTGAACACCACATCGGGCCGTACCCAGTCGATGAACAGGTCGCGCAGCTCTCGGTTGCTGAGACCCTGCATGGGAGCCAGTATTAAGGGCTTGGTGTTCGGTCGCCAGGGGAGGGACGAATCGGTGACGGTGGTTTCAATAGCAGCGGGCAAGGATATTCTTTCTGTCGGACCGGTAAAGAGGATGAGAAACAACAGTGGCAGTTAAAGGCAAAAATGGGCATGCTGTCAAGCTATGAGTTTTGCGAGTGCATCAAGCTTTATCGAAGGGAAGGTCCGTGGCAGAATTGAGTGGCGAGTGTAGCGACGGGGTGGTGGTCCTCGACTTCGAAACGAGTGGTATGTCCCCTGAGCGGGGCGATCGTGCCATTGAGATCGGCGCCGTGCGTCTGGTCGACGATCAGATCGTTGATCGCTTTCAAAGCCTAATGAATGCCGGTCGCTGGATCGATCCATTTATCGAAGATCTGGCCGGCATCAGTAATTCTATGGTGCAGGA
>MAXT01000007.1 GCA_001751225.1 Desulfuromonadales bacterium C00003107
ATGGGGCATGTCGACCATGGCAAAACCAGTCTTCTCGATGCGATCCGTGCCACTGATGTGACCGCTGGCGAGGCCGGTGGCATCACTCAGCATATCGGCGCCTACGATGTCGAGCTGGATGGCCGAAAAATCACCTTTCTAGACACCCCTGGTCACGAGGCTTTTACCGCCATGCGTGCTCGAGGTGCCCAAGCTACGGACATTGTGATCCTGGTGGTGGCTGCCGATGACGGTGTCATGCCACAGACCAAGGAAGCGGTCAACCATTCCAAGGCTGCCGGCGTACCGATTATTGTGGCGGTCAATAAGATGGACAAGCCTGGCGCCAACTCCGATCGGGTCAAGCAGGAACTGACCGAGTTTGAGATGGTGCCCGAGGATTGGGGCGGCGACACTATCTTTGTTGACGTCTCGGCGAAGGAGCACACCAACCTCGATACCTTGCTGGAAATGATCTTGCTTCAGGCGGAGGTTCTTGAGCTCAAGGCCAATCCGGGAAAACGGGCTAAGGGTATTATCGTTGAAGCCCGCCTCGATAAGGGTCGCGGGCCGGTAGCTACGGTGTTGGTACAAGAAGGTACTCTGCGCGTTGGCGACCCCATTGTTTCCGGAGTCAACTTCGGCCGCGTCCGCAGCATGACCGACGATCGTGGCCTTCAGCTGACCGAAGCCGGTCCCTCCTGCCCGGTGGAGGTTACCGGTCTGTCGGGCACTCCCGAAGCAGGGGATCCTTTCCATGCCGTAGAAAACGAGAAGGCGGCCAAGGATGTTGCTGGTCATCGTCAACGCAAATTGCGGGAATCGGAACTGGCTAGCTCCAGCGGGATTTCTCTCGAGCAGCTCTATGCCCGCATGCAGGAAGGCGATGTCAAGGAGCTCAAGGTTATCATCAAAGGGGACGTGCAAGGTTCTGTCGAAGCTGTCAAGGATTCTCTGGGCAAGCTCTCTACCGAGGCCTGTCGCCTAGTGCTGATTCACTGTGCTGTCGGCGGTATCATCGAAAGCGATGTGTCCCTGGCGGCAGCTTCCGATGCCATCATCATCGGCTTTAACGTCCGTCCTGAGCCCAAGGCCAGTGCCCAAGCTGAACTTGACGGGGTCGATATTCGGCTCTACAGCATCATCTACGATGCAGTTGAAGACGTTCGTAACGCCATGGAAGGTCTGCTGTCTCCGATCTACCAAGAAAAACATCTCGGTCGTGCCGAGGTGCGAGAAACCTTCAGTGTGTCCAAGATTGGTACCATCGCCGGTTGCTACGTTACCGATGGCAAGATTACCCGCGGAGCGCAGGTGCGACTTGTACGGGACAGTATCGTTGTCTGGGAAGGCAAGATGAGCTCCCTGAAACGATTCAAGGACGACGCCAAAGAAGTGGCCAGCGGCTATGAGTGCGGTATCAGTTTGGAGAAATACAATAATGTCAAGGTTGGCGATAACATAGAGGCCTTCGAGATGGAAGCGATTAAAGCGCTCCTTTGATTCTAGGTTAGGCTATGGTTGTTGGAGTTTTACGTCTTGAGCTGGTGGTGCTTGGCGCCACCAGCCTCAAGGAAAAACGATCGGTGGTTAAAAAGATACTTGGCCGTTGCCGTAGCCGTTTTCCAGTTTCCTGCGCAGAAACAGGCCTACAGGATTTCCAACAGAGTGCTCAGCTTGGGTTTGCAGTTGTTGTAAGCTCTGAATCCCTTGCTCATGGCTTGTTTGAACATATAGAAAACGAAATCGAACAGATCGGCTTGGCTGATATTGTTGATCGGTTTGTTGAATTTCTTCATTATTCATAGAGGTGGCCTTGCAGTCTCAACGATCCCAAAGAGTTGGGGAACAGATTCAAAAGGAAATATCGGCCTTATTGCTAAAGGGTTTGAAAGATCCCCGGGTCGGTTTTGTTACAATTACCGAAGTTAAGGTCACTTCCGATCTCGGTTCGGCTCGCATCTATTTTACCGTTATGGGTGAAGAGCAAGTTCGCCGCCAGACATCTCAGGGCCTAACCAGTGCAGGGCCTTATCTTAGGCGGGAACTAGGCAAACGACTTCGCCTGCGGCATGTCCCGGAGTTGGTTTTTGAATTTGACACCGCTCTGGAATATGGCAATCGTATCGCATCGCTGCTGCAAGAGATTAAGCAGAAGGAAGAACATGATTGATGCCATCCTGAGCACCATCGAGCGGGGCCAGCGTTTTTTGATTGCTTCCCATGGCAATCCGGATGGTGATGCCCTTGCCTCGACCCTGGCGCTGGCTATTGCTTTGTCAGAAATGGGTAAAGAGGTTGTAGCTTATAATCAGGACGGCTTGTCCGACGAACTTTCCTTTTTGCCCGGTGCCTCTCTGGTGGTCGATACCATTGCAGCGGATCAATCCTTTGATGCCGGTTTCATTCTTGACAGCGGTGAACTGCGCCGTGCCGGAAGCCATCTTAAAGATTATTGCCAGACACTGGTTAATATCGACCATCATCCCCATTCAGAAAATTTTGGCAGCATTTACTATGTTGACGAAACAGCCTGTGCTACCGGTGCTTTGATCTATCGCATCCTGCAGGCGGCTGGGCATGCCATTTCGCAGCCTGTTGCAACCTGCATCTATACGGCAATCCTTACCGATACCGGTTCTTTTCGTTATTCCAATGCCGATCCCGAGGCATTTAACATCGCTGCGGAACTGGTCGGGCTTGGGGTCTCGCCTTGGGAAGTGTCGGCGAATATTTACGAAAATCGCCCGGCAGAGCAGCTTCGCCTGCTGACGGCCGCTCTGGACACCCTGATTGTTTCCGATTGTGGGCGACTTGGTGCTCTCAGCGTTACCGAACAGATGTTAGCCGAGACCGGTACTGGTCCAGAACATACCGATGGATTAATCAATTACCCGCGATCTATTCGAGGGGTGAAGGTGGCCCTTCTTTTTCGCCAAGCGAGCGACGATTGCTTCAAGGTTGGTTTTCGTTCCAAGGGCGAGGTCAATGTCGGTGAACTGGCACGGCAATTAGGTGGCGGTGGGCATCATAATGCTGCTGGTGCAACGCTTAGCGGTGACCTTGGCACTATTCAGCAAATGGTTTTCAGCCGTCTGCAGAGCCTTTTACCCTGACCCATGAACGGTGTTTTGATTGTAGATAAACCCGCCGGGATGACTTCCCATGACGTAGTGCGTCGGTTGCGGCGTGTGTGTCAAACCCGCCGAGTCGGGCATTCGGGCACCCTTGATCCAATGGCTACCGGACTCTTGTTGGTGGCCGTAGGGGAGGGCACGAGGGTCGTGCAGTTCCTGGTCGAAGGGGACAAGACTTACCGAGCAACGCTGCAGTTTGGCGCCGAAACTACCACCCAGGACGCCGAAGGCGAAGTTACCCACCGGCGCCCCATCGATCATCTGGAAGATTCTGCTGTTTTGCAGGCCTGCCAGCAAATGGTCGGTGAGTTGCAACAGATTCCGCCTATGTATTCGGCCATTAAGATCAAGGGGGTTGCTTTGCATCGCCTGGCCCGCCAAGGGATCGAGATTGAAAGGCCACCGAGGACGGTACATATTAGACACCTCACCGTGGAAAATCTGGCGTTGCCTCAACTCTCTTTTGAGGTAAAATGCAGCAAGGGTACTTATATTCGCACCCTTTGCCACGACCTTGGACATAAGCTCGAAACCGCTGCCCATCTCAGCTCTTTGCGCCGCCTTCGAAGCGGATCATTTGACATCGAGGAAGCCGTTACCCTGGAGTGGCTCGAGCAGGCTAGTTCGCAGGCCATTGATGAAAAGCTGCTGTCTTTGAGTTCAGCCTTACGCGACTATCCGGTATGTGAGGTCACCGAAGAGGGCTACAAAAAGCTGTGTCATGGCATACCGCCACTGTTAGAGCATTTAGCTGCTGGAGCCCCTTTTGACGAAGGGCAGAAGGTGCTTTTGAGTTTAAATGGCCAGGCTTTGGCCATGGCCCGTTTCGCACCATCGCGGAGCAAGGAAAAGCGCGGAGATTTTGAGTTGTTAAGAGTATTCAACAGCGGTGAATAGGGCTTTACACTGCTGAGTTTCTATGGTAAATGTTGAAAGTTTTTAGGCGCATTCGCGCCCTTATCGAAAAAGAACCGAGTGTGAAAGGAGATGGCACCGTGACTGCCACAGAACGCAAACAGGAAATCATCAACGAGTTTAAACGCCATGAAGGCGATACCGGGTCTCCGGAAGTACAGATTGCGCTGCTTTCCGAGCGGATCACTTACCTGACCGATCATTTTCGGACCCACAAGAAGGACCATCATTCTCGTCGCGGTCTGTTGAAGATCGTCGGACAGAGACGTAGACTGCTCGACTATCTGAAAAAGATTGAAGTTGAGCGCTATCGTACCATCATCAAAGTCCTGGGAATTCGCAGGTAAAATCACAGGCAGCACGCCCCTCGCCGCAGCGTAGGGCCTGCTGCCTGAGTTTTTGGTACAGCTCGGGAGGCTGTCCGGAGAGAGGATTCGGTGTGATTTGCCGTCAGGCAATACCGACTCCTGTCTCAGGCCAACCTCCTTTGGCTGTTTTATGCCCCATCTGAAAAAAAACTTGGTTGCTGCGGTCGACCGCACAGAATAAAGGAGAAACAATTGGCTTATCAAAAAGTAGAAATTGAATTCAACGGTCAACCGTTGACCATCGAAACCGGCAAGATGGCCCGTCAGGCTGACGGCGCTACGGTTATCACCTACGGCGGCACCAAAATACTCTGTACCGCTGTCTCTGGTAGAAAAATGAAGGAAGGTCAGAGCTTTTTTCCCCTAGTAGTTAATTACCAGGAAAAGTTCTATGCCGGTGGTAAAATCCCCGGTTCCTTTTTTCGTCGTGAAAGAGGATCTACGGAGCGGGAAACTCTGATCTGTAGACTCATCGACCGCCCGCTGCGGCCGCTCTTTCCTAAAGGTTATATGTTCGAAACCCAGATTATGCCGACGGTCATTTCCGTCGACCTGGAGAATGATCCCGATACCCTGGCTCTCGTTGGCTGTTCTGCGGCTCTCGAAATTTCCGACATCCCCTTCGACGGCCCAATTGCCTCGGTACGGGTGGCTCGGGTTGAAGGTCAGTTGATCGCCAACCCTAATTTTGAGCAGCGCGAGGCCAGCGATCTGGACCTGACCGTTGCCGGTTCCCGCGAAGCCATCATCATGGTGGAAGGGGAGGCTGACTTCCTTAGTGAAGATGAAATTCTCGAAGCGATCTTTTTTGGCCACGAGGCCATGCAGCCACTGATTGAAGTGCAGTCGGAATTGCGCAAAATTGCCGGTAAGGAGAAGCGTGAATTCTTGGTGCCGGAACCCGACCAGGCACTGGCTGATAAGGTTGCCACACTAGCTGAGGCACGACTGCTTGAAGCGGTTAAGATTCGTAGCAAGCAAGAACGTTATGCTGCTGTTGGCGTGATTAAGGAAGAAATCGTCGCCGAGCTGGTTGATGAGGAAGCCAATAATAAAGAAGAGATCAGCGAGACTCTCTCTGCTCTGCAGAAACGAGTTGTACGGCAGATGATTATCCGCGATCAAATCCGTATCGATGGCCGTGACTTTAATACTGTCCGTCCAATTAATTGCGAAGTCGGTCTGTTGCCCCGTGCTCATGGCAGCGCACTGTTCACCCGTGGCGAAACTCAGGCCCTGGTTGCAGTGGCCCTCGGCACCAGCAAGGATGAGCAGCGCATGGATAACGTTCAGTCCATGGATTTTAAAAAGTTCATGCTGCACTATAACTTTCCTCCTTTCTGTGTTGGCGAAACCAGCATGCGCTTGTTCCCGGGTCGCCGTGAAATTGGCCATGGTATGTTGGCAGAACGTTCTGTTTCCAAGGTTTTGCCGGTTCACGATGACTTCCCCTACACCATCCGGGTCGTCTCCGAAACCCTCGAATCCAATGGTTCTTCTTCCATGGCTAGTGTCTGCGGTGCCACCTTGGCTCTGATGGATGCCGGTGTTCCTGTGACGAAAGCCGTAGCCGGCATTGCCATGGGCCTGATTAAGGAAGGCGACGATGTTGCGGTTCTGAGCGACATCCTTGGTGACGAAGATCATCTTGGCGACATGGACTTTAAAGTCACCGGTGCTGCTGAAGGGGTCACCGCACTGCAGATGGATATCAAAATCGGCGGTGTCGACAAGGCGATTATGAAGCAGGCCCTGGAGCAAGCTCGCGAAGGGCGCATTCACATTCTCGGTAAGATGGCTGAAGCCATCAGTGTTCCCCGAGAGGAATTGTCACCTTACGCACCTCGCATTACTACCATTCAGGTCAAGCAGGACCAGGTTCGCACCGTTATCGGTTCTGGCGGCAAGAATGTTCGTGGGATTATCGAAGCTACCGGCTGTTCCATCGATATCGAAGACGACGGTCGCATTAATATTGCTTCGGCCGATGGTGATGCCTGCAAAATGGCCATCAAGATGATTCGCGACCTGACCCAGGAAGCTGAAAAGGGTAAACTCTACATGGGTACCGTCCGCAAGATCATGGAATTCGGCGCCTTTGTTGAGATCTTCCCGGGAACCGATGGTTTGGTTCATATTTCTGAGCTGGATAAAGAGCGGGTACGTAACGTTACAGATATTCTCAAAGAAGGTGATCAAGTTCTGGTCAAGTGCCTCGACATCGACCGTCAAGGCAAAATCAAACTGTCTCGTAAAGAAGCTTTGGGACAGACCTTGCCTGAAGTAGGCTGATAACGGCTAGGTGAATGTATCAAAAGACTGTTCTCGACAATGGTATTCGAATACTGACCGAAAAGGTCCCAGCAGCTTATTCAGCTGCTTTGGGTTTCTGGGTCGAGAACGGGGCACGACATGAATCGAGGGCGCTGAGTGGTGCGTCTCATTTTCTTGAACATCTTTTGTTCAAGGGAACCCGGCGCCGCAGCGCCCTCGATATTGCCAAAGAAATCGATTCTGTTGGTGGCGCACTGAACGCTTTTACCAGCCATGAACTTAGCTGTTATTATGCCAAAGTCGCTGGCAACAAACTGCCTCTGGTTATCGATCTGCTCTCCGACATCTTCTGTCACTCTCTGTTTGATCTCGATGACATCGAAAAAGAACGCCGGGTTATCCTGCAAGAAATCCACATGGTGGAGGATAGCCCCGACGAACGCATTCACGAACTTTTTGCGCAAAATTTCTGGCCCGACCATCCCCTTGGCCGCCCCATCCTTGGCACTCATCAAAGCGTTTCCTCCCTTGACCGCTCCGTTCTTTTGGATTTTTTTGCCAACTGGTATACAGGGTGCAACCTCATTATTACCGCCGCTGGCGATCTGGACCATCAACAGGTAGTCGATTGTGTTGCCTCTGCCCTCGGTTCCTTACCGAAAGGATGCAGAGCTGAAACAGTGGCGCCGACCAATAGACCTTTATGTCAGGTCAATATTCTGAACAAAAAGCTGGAACAGGTACATATCTGCCTCGGCACTGCAGGTTTGTCACAGGGCCATGAGAAGCGCTATGTCGGTCAGATTCTCAATGCTATTCTCGGTGGCAGCATCAGTTCGCGACTCTTTCAAAAGCTCCGCGAAGAACGTGGCATGGCATATTCTGTTTACTCCTACCTCAATGCCCACGCCGATTGTGGGTCACTGGTAGTCCATGCCGGTGTTTCTCCCGATGAGGCAGGCCATGCGATAGGGGTTATTTTGCGGGAGTTCAATCTACTCAATAAACACATGGTCTCTGTTGATGAACTGCAAGCTGCCAAGGATCAACTCAAGGGCCAGTTCATGCTGTCCATGGAAAGCACCGATAACCGCATGACGCGGTTGGCCAAAAACGAAGTTTACCTTGGGAGAGTTCTCGCACCCGAGGAAATTTTGGCCAATATCGATAAGGTTAGCGCAAGCGCCATTCAGCAACTGGCCCAGAACCTTTTTCAGGACCAGGGACTGGTGCTGCAGATGGTTGGCGATCTGAGCAATGATGTTTTTCCTCTCATAGACCTGACTCTCGGTTGATGTTTGTTGTAGATAAGGAAGGGTGGGAATGAGTACAGTCGATATGCAGGTGAAGTTATTACACGATAGTGCCCAGCTGCCGGTCTATATGACGGAACTTGCAGCCGGTATGGATCTCTTTGCTTGCCTCGACGAGCCCCTGGGGCTACTTCCCGGACAACGCTTCCTGGTGCCGACCGGTATCGCCCTGGCTATACCAGCCGGCTACGAAGGGCAGGTGCGGCCCCGCTCAGGATTGGCCATTAAAAAGGGGCTTACTTTGGTCAATGCGCCCGGAACTATTGACGCCGATTATCGGGGTGAGGTCAAAATCGTATTGATCAATCATGGTCAGGATTTGGTGACAATAGCGAGCGGAGAACGAATTGCTCAGCTGGTCATTGCGCCGGTACAGCGGGTTTGTTTGACCTTGGTTAAACAACTCGATACGACTGTCCGCGACGCAGGTGGTTTTGGTCACACCGGTTAGATTCCAATTTATGGACCAGAGTATGCTAATATTTTAGAAGAACTCTGACGCCAGCAGATCTAATATTTTATGGAGGACTCAGCATGATTCTTTCGCTCAATCCAGAAAACCCTCAGCAACGACTGGTCAAACGAGTGGTTGAGTGCTTGAAGCAAGGGGGAGTAATCGCCTATCCAACGGATACTATTTACGGACTCGGTTGTGATATTTTCAATAAAAAAGGGGTCAAAAAGATTTACCAGATCAAACAGCGTGATCCCCGCAAACCGTTTTCTTTCATCTGTGCCGATCTTTCTGACGTCTCCAACTATGCTCAGGTGAGCAACTTTGCATTTAAAATTATGAAGCGCTATCTGCCTGGACCTTACACTTTTGTTCTGGAAGCCAGTCGCGTTGTACCAGATTTGCTGACAACCCGGCAAAAAACCGTAGGCATACGCATCCCCAATAACGCCATAGCCCTGTCTATTGTCCGTGAGTTGGGCCATCCTATTGTAACCACCAGTGTCAACGTCACTGGCGCAGACAGTCATTGCGACCCTGCAGTGATCGAGGGACAGGTGGGTAAACAACTCGACCTGGTCATTGATGGAGGAAGTCTGCTCGGTGAACAATCGACGGTCATCAGTCTTATTGATGATAAAATCGAAATTCTTCGGCAGGGGAGCGGCGACACCTCCTGGATACACCAACTTTGATAGTTCTGTGATAGCGGGCGGTATCTGTGCCGTAGCTATCACTAGTCCCCCCTGAGTGTAATAACCCGGCAGAGAATCGGTCATCATCGGTTCTCTGCCGGCTCTTTGAACCTGGAAGAGAGCCTCTGTATTGCCTGACTATATTAATCAACCTCTTCTATTCGGTCTAATCGGCGGTCTTGGTCTTTTGCTGTTCGGCATGAAAATCATGTCTGAGGCGCTGCAGAAGATCGCCGGCGATCGCTTGCGGCACCTCTTTGACACTCTGACCAATAACCGCCTGATGGGCGTATTTACTGGCGCGGCAGTAACCGCTATCGTGCAGTCCTCTAACGCTACTGCCGTGATGGTGGTGGGATTTGTCAATGCTGGTCTCATGTCGATTGCCCAGGCTCTCGGCGTGTTGCTCGGAGCCAATATTGGTACAACCGTCACCGCTCAGTTGTTGGCCTTTGATGTAGGTCATTTCGCGTTGCCGGCTATAGGTGTTGGCAGCGGTCTTAAGCTTCTCTGCTCTAATAGACGGTGGTCGCAGTTCGGCGAAATCGTTCTCGGGTTGGGCATTCTGTTTTTCGGCCTGACTATCATGAAGGGTGCTTTTGTCCCGATCAAGGACAGTGCCTCTTTGCACGAATTTTTGCTGTTGATCAGCCAGAATCAACTTCTTGCAGTTGCCTTGGGCGCCTTGTTAACGGTTCTGATTCAAAGTAGCAGCGTCACAATCGGTTTGACCCTTGTGCTTGCGGGAAACGGTCTGCTTCCCTTTGATTTGTGTATCGCCTTGATCTTAGGGGAAAATATTGGTACTGCCTGCAGTGCCAACTTGGCATCTCTAAAAACCAATCTTGCTGCTCGTCGTACCGCTTTGGCCCACTTGCTTTTCAACTTAGTCGGTGTGGCCTATATCCTTCTTTGCTTCCCCTATTTTCTAGACCTGGTAGACTTTCTCACCCCAGGCGATCCCGAGTTCGTCCTCAATACACCACAGCTCGCTGCCCAGTTCGGTGCTGCGTTGGGCGATAAACCCTTTATTGCACGCCATATCGCCAACAGTCACACTCTGTTTAACGTCATCAATGCACTAGTCTTCTTACCTCTCCTGGGATGGGTGGCCCGACTCACGACACTGCTGTTGAAAGGCCGTTTGACCGCAGAGTCATTCCATCTCCAGTATCTAGATAGCCGGGTTCTCAATACCCCCATTCTGGCCCTCAGCCAGGCTCAACTGGAAGCCAGGCGCATGGCCCATCTGGGTCTGCGGGTTTTCGATCAAACCCTTCTGCTGTTGCCAAACTACAACGAGAATCAGTTAAACCGGTTGCGAAGGGGGGAAGATTCCCTCGATATAATGCAAAGGGAAATTACTGAATTTCTGGTCAAGCTATCTCAGCAATCGATCACTCGAGAGGTTTCCCAGCAAGCTGCCTGGTTGATGCATATCATTAACGATTTGGAAAGACTTGGCGACCATTGCGAGGATTTGCGCCGGCTCTTTGTTTCCAGAATTGATCGCCGGATCGATTTTTCTGAAGCGGCGATCGAAGAACTAGAGGATCTTACTACTCGCACCCGCGAATTTCTGTTACTGGCGGTTAGTGCCATCGATGACGAAACGGAATTCTTGAACATAAAAGGAGAGGGCCTGGCAACTGCCATTTTTGAGCTTGAGGTTGATTTGCGGAATAATCACATCCACCGACTTAGCACTGGTGAATGCAGTACGGCGCAAGGACTATTGTTTATCGATATTCTGCATCATGTAGGTAAAATTGGGGAGCATGTCGGCAACATCATCCGCGGTATTCGGGGCAATTGTTGATGGACCGAAATACCTTCTGGGACGTCTCTTTATGACGGCCGGCCGATTGACACCTCTCTGATATTTCTCTATAGTCAACCACCGTATTTAATGAGCCTATTGCTGGCGGCAAGCAGCCTTGCCGGCACCTCTTTTAAGGATGATACTTATATGGAACGTGCTATTTTATCAGGTAATGAAGCAGTCGCTCGCGGTGCTTATGAGGCCGGAGTCAAAGTGGCCTCGGCTTATCCCGGTACGCCGAGCACTGAAATTCTTGAAAATATGGTTCAATATCCGACGATCGATGCTTCCTGGGCGCCCAACGAAAAGGTGGCCTTGGAAGTCGGTATTGGCGCCTCCTTTGGCGGTGGTCGAGCCTTAGTGGCGATGAAGCATGTTGGGGTCAATGTTGCCGCCGATCCGCTGTTCACTCTCTCCTATACCGGCGTCAGAGGCGGGCTGGTGCTGGCAGTCGCAGATGATCCTGAATTGCATTCGTCACAGAATGAGCAGGACAGCCG
>MAXT01000008.1 GCA_001751225.1 Desulfuromonadales bacterium C00003107
TCCTGGTGCCGACCGGTATCGCGCTGGCGATACCCGCTGGTTACGAAGGACAGGTGCGGCCTCGCTCAGGGCTGGCCATTAAAAAGGGCCTGACCCTGGTCAATGCTCCGGGAACCATCGATGCCGACTATCGGGGTGAGGTCAAGATCATAGTGATTAATCATGGTCAGGACCTGGTGACAATAACGAGTGGAGAACGAATTGCTCAGCTGGTTATTGCTCCGGTACTGCGGGCTTGTTTGACCTTGGTGGAACAATTGGAAACGACTGCCCGCGACGCAGGTGGCTTTGGTCACACCGGTTAGACCCAACTTGTTGTCCTGAGTGTGCTAATATCTTTAGAGAACTCTGACACCAACAGATCCAATATTCTACGGAGGACCCAGCATGATCCTTTCGCTCAATCCGGAAAACCCTCAGCAACGGCTGATCAAGCAAGTGGTTGAGTGTCTGAGGCAGGGTGGGGTAATCGCCTATCCAACGGATACTATTTACGGACTCGGTTGCGATATTTTTAATAAAAAAGGGGTCAAAAAGATTTATCAGATCAAGCAGCGTGATCCCCGTAAACCGTTTTCTTTTATCTGTGCCGATCTTTCTGACGTCTCCAACTATGCTCAGGTGAGCAACTTTGCCTTCAAAATCATGAAACGCTATCTGCCTGGGCCTTACACCTTTGTTTTGGAAGCTAGTCGCGTCGTACCTGATGTGCTGACCACCAAGCAAAAAACCGTGGGCATACGTATCCCTGACAACCCCATTGCCCTGTCCATTGTCCGGGAATTGGGCCATCCCATTGTAACCACCAGTGCCAACGTAACTGGCTCAGAGAGTCTCTGCGATCCTGCAGTGATCGAACAGCAGGTTGGTAAACAACTCGATCTAGTCATTGATGGAGGGACTCTGCTCGGTGAGGAATCGACGGTTATCAGTCTTATTGATGATAAGGTGGAAATTTTTCGGCAGGGGAGCGGGGACACATCCTGGATTCATCAACTGTAATAGTCCTCTGATGGCAGGCTGCAACTGCCTCAGCTGTAATAAGTAATATCCCCCAGTGTGTAATAAGCCGGTAGGGAATCGGTCAAGACTGGTTCCTTGCAGGCTCTTTGAACCTGGAAGAGGGTCTCTGTGCTGCCGGATTTTATCAATCAACCTCTCCTGTCCGGACTAATCGGTGGTCTTGGCCTTTTGCTGTTCGGCATGAAAATCATGTCGGAGGCGCTGCAGAAGATCGCTGGCGATCGCTTGCGACGTCTCTTTGCCACCCTGACCAATAATCGCCTGATGGGCGTATTTACCGGCGCGGCAGTAACCGCCATCGTGCAGTCCTCCAACGCCACTGCCGTGATGGTGGTGGGATTTGTCAATGCCGGCCTTATGTCGATTGTCCAGGCTCTCGGTGTGTTGCTCGGGGCCAATATCGGCACGACCGTCACCGCTCAGTTGTTGGCCTTTGATGTCGGCCACTTCGCACTGCCGGCTATAGGTGTGGGCAGCGGTCTTAAGCTGCTCTGCTCCAATAGACGCTGGTCTCAGTTCGGCGAGATCCTGCTCGGCTTAGGCATCCTGTTTTTCGGCCTGACTATCATGAAGGATGCCTTTGTCCCGATCAAGGACAATGCTTCTTTTCATGATTTTTTGCTTTTGGTCAGCCAGAATCAACTCCTTGCAGTCGCCTTGGGTGCACTGTTAACCGTCTTGATTCAAAGCAGCAGCGTCACCATCGGCCTGACTCTTGCGCTTGCGGGAAACGGTCTGCTCCCCTTCGATTTGTGCATCGCCCTAATCTTGGGGGAAAATATTGGCACCGCCTGCAGTGCCAATTTGGCTGCGCTTAAAACCAATCTCGCTGCGCGCCGTACCGCTTTGGCCCACTTACTTTTCAACTTGGTCGGTGTAGCCTATATTCTTTTTTTCTTCCCTTATTTTCTCGACCTGGTCGACCTGCTCACACCGGGCGATCCCGAGTTTGTCCTCAACACTCCCCAACTTGCCGCTCAGTTTGGCGCTGCGATAGGCGATAAACCCTTTATTGCTCGCCATATCGCTAATAGCCATACTCTGTTTAATGTGATCAATGCACTGGTCTTTTTACCCCTCCTGCGATGGGTCGCCCGACTCACGACTCTGCTGATGAAAGGCCGTTTGACTGCAGATTCATTTCACCTCCAGTACCTGGATAGCAGGGTTCTTAATACCCCCATTCTGGCTCTCAGCCAAGCCCAACTGGAAACCAAACGCATGGCTCATCTGGGTCTGCGGGTTTTCGATCAAACCTTGCTGCTTTTGCCGGGCTACGACGAGGATCAGTTGAGTCGGTTGAGGAGGGAGGAGAATTCCCTCGATATGTTGCAAAGGGAAATTACCGATTTTTTGGTCAATCTGTCTCAGCAATCGATCACTCGAGAGATTTCGCAGCAAGCAGCCGGGTTGATGCATGTCGTTAACGATTTGGAGCGACTCGGCGACCATTGCGAAGCTCTGCAACAGCTGTTTGTTTCCAGAATTGAACGGCAGATCGATTTTTCCGAAGCGGCGATCGAAGAGCTGGACGAGCTTAGTACCCTTACCCGCGAATTTCTTGTTTTGGCGGTTAGTGCCGTCGATGAGCAAACAGAATCGCTGAATGTCGAAAGAGAGGGCAGGGCCGCCGCCATTTTCGATTTGGAGGTTGATTTGCGGAATAATCATATTCAGCGACTTAGTACCGGTGAATGCAATACGGCGCAAGGCCTGCTATTTATCGATATTCTGCATCATGTTGCAAAAATCGGTGAGCATGTCGATAACATCACCCGCGGTATTCGGGGCAATTGTTGACGTACCAAAGTACCTGCAGGGGTCTCTGCTGCTGACGGTCGGCCGATTGACAACTTTTTGATAATTCTTTATAGTCAAACGTCGATTTAATAAGTCTACTGCTGGCAGCGATTAGCCCTGTCGGTACTGCAGTCAAGGATGAAATTACATGGAACGTGCTATCTTGTCTGGTAATGAAGCAATCGCCCGCGGCGCTTACGAAGCCGGGGTGAAGGTCGCCTCGGCTTATCCCGGGACGCCGAGCACTGAAATTCTTGAAAATATGGTGCAATATCCAAGCATCGACGCCTCCTGGGCCCCCAACGAGAAGGTGGCTCTGGAAGTCGGCATCGGTGCTTCCTTTGGTGGGGGCAGAGCCTTGGTGGCGATGAAGCATGTCGGTGTCAATGTCGCCGCCGATCCGCTGTTCACCCTGTCCTATACCGGCGTTAAAGGCGGTCTGGTGCTGATAACAGCCGACGATCCCGAACTGCACTCTTCCCAGAATGAGCAGGATAATCGTAACTACGCCAAGTTTGCCAAGATTCCCATGTTCGAACCGGCGGACAGTCAGGAAGCTCTGACCTTTACCCGCATCGCTTTTGAAACCAGCGAACAATTCGACACACCGGTGTTTTTACGTACAACAACCCGCATCTCTCATTCCAAGTCGGTGGTCACCCTGCAGAATCCCGTGACCGACCTTCCTGAACCGGGGCTGGAAAAAAATCCCGCCAAGTTTGTTATGTTGCCCAGCAACGCCCGTAAACGTCATCCTCTGGTTGAAGAACGCCTGGCGCATTTAGAAGAGTGGGCCTGCCACCAATCATTCAACCGAGTCGAGAAAGCGGGCGGTGCCATCGGGGTAATCACCTCGGGTGTTAGCTATCAGTATGCCCGTGAGGTTCTGCCAGACGCTGACATCCTTAAGCTGGGTATGGTCTATCCTCTGCCCAAACAAATGATACGCGATTTTGCCGCCAACTACGATACGCTGTACGTCATCGAAGAGCTCGACCCTTTCATTGAAGAACAGGTGCGCGCCATGGGCATCGAGGTCAAAGGCAAAGACTTGTTCTCCATCTGTGGTGAATTGACCCCGGGTCGGGTAGCTCAAAGCCTCACCGGTGAAGCTGAATCACCCTATTTCAGCCACAGCGAGTCCTTGCCCGGTCGGCCGCCGAGTATGTGCCCGGGCTGTCCGCATCGCAGTGTCTTCCATTCCCTTAATCGGCTGCAGGCTTTTGTCACCGGCGATATTGGCTGTTACACCCTTGGTTTTATGGAACCTCTGGCGGCGATGGACACATGCATCTGTATGGGCGCTAGTATCGGCAACGCCACGGGTCTGAGTAAGCTGCTCTCCAGCGAGCAGCAGCGTCAGGTGGTGGCCGTGATCGGTGATTCGACTTTTCTGCACACCGGTATCAACGGTCTGATGGATATGGTTTACAATAGTGCTTCCGCCACCGTGGTTATTCTCGACAACCGCATTACCGCCATGACCGGCCGACAGGAAAATCCATCCTCCGGCTACACCCTTATGGGAGCCGACAGTTATCGAGTCGATCTAGAGCAACTCTGCCGGGCGGTCGGTGTCCGACACGTTCAAGTTGTTGACCCTTACCAGGTTGCCGCCACTCGCCAAGTGCTCAAAGAGGAAATGGAGCGGCCCGAGGTCTCGGTGGTTATTGCCCGACGAGCGTGCATGCTCGTCAAGCGGGATCCGGTAGCGCGCAAGCCGGCTATGACCGTTGACAGCGAACGTTGTAACGGATGCCGGGCTTGCCTCAAGCTTGGCTGTCCAGCCATCGAGTGGCGCACCACCGCCGCGGGCAAGGG
>MAXT01000009.1:0-144 GCA_001751225.1 Desulfuromonadales bacterium C00003107
AACGCTGCAAAAAGCAATTTGGATGTTTTGGGGGATGAGGCCTCTGTTTTATCGTAACTATTTGAAAAGACAGGGCGCTTATATACTTGTCGAGCCTTGGTATAGACCTTGCTAAATCCGAAGCCCGAAAGTTACTCCTTTCAG
>MAXT01000009.1:309-1364 GCA_001751225.1 Desulfuromonadales bacterium C00003107
CCCCCGTGCCAGCTGAACCGTCGGTCCGCTCAATTACATTCAAACCCGGATTTACAAGGAGAAATATCGTTATGGCTGATCAACGCTCTCTGGTAGACACTACCGCAAATCCCGCTCCTCTTGGCCTGCTTGGCTTCGGTATGACCACTGTGCTGCTTAACTTGCACAATGCCGGCTTCTTTCCCCTCGACACCATGATTCTCGCTATGGGTATTTTCTACGGCGGCGCCGCTCAGATCCTGGCTGGTCTGATGGAATGGCGCAAGGGAAACACCTTCGCTACTACCGCATTCATCAGCTACGGTTCTTTCTGGCTGACCCTGGTGGCCCTGGTGCTGATTCCCAAAGCCAACCTTGTTGGTATTGCCGGCCCCGATAAGGCCACCGCAATGGCCGCTTACCTGACCATGTGGGGTCTTTTTACCGCCATCATGTTCCTCGGTACCTTCCGTCTCAGTCGCGCGCTGCAGGTCGTTTTCGGTTCTTTGACCCTGCTCTTTTTCCTGCTGGCCGCTGGTGACTTTACCGGTAACCATACTCTTACCGTTATCGCCGGTTACGAAGGCATCTTCTGTGGCTTCTCCGCTATCTATACTGCCTTGGCCCAGGTGCTGAACGAAGTCAATGGTCGCCAGGTGCTGCCGCTGGGTGCTATGGCCTAATTCGCCCCCAAATAAGCTGTTATTGAAACACTAATGGCGGGACCTTATGGTCCCGCCATTTTTTATGTGGCCATAGGGAAATTCTTCAGGAATTGGTTTTTGCAATAATGCAAAAAAAGCTTAGACCTTTGCATCGGTGCAAATGGGGGGTTGTTCGGTGAAGGGCATGTTGTAACTATCCGAATATTCAGGGTAATCCACGAGCAGGTAGAGGGGCTTCAGGCCGAAGAGGGCGATCTTTTACAGGCGGTATCTTTCCCCGCCTCTTGCATAGTTGCGAAATTGGTGCCCGGACTCGATAGGTATCTGCTCGGACATGTTGTCTAAGTGGTTGAAAATAAATGGGAAAACAGGTTTTAGCCTGGCTGTTTCAAGTGTTGGTACGCAGTTTGC
>MAXT01000009.1:1458-2189 GCA_001751225.1 Desulfuromonadales bacterium C00003107
GATGACGATTGTTGTGATGTGGGATGTGATTATATTTCATCGTCTGACGTACCAACTATTATCCGCTACTGCAGCGCTGATTATCGATCATGTAATCGGTTTCAGGAGTTAGCCCATCGGTTCTCGATCAGTCCTCAGGTCAGTGGTCAGGTTGCGATCGAGGCGTCTGGATCCCGTCAATCAAGGCCAGTTATTCAGTTCAAAGAGCCTCTAGTCAAGCCGTTCAAAGTCAAATGGTCGCTGCCGTCTTTGTGGCATCAGGTTGCTACCCGCTCCATTCTGGAATCGGTTCCTTTAGCCCGTCAAAGACGCATTGCGCGGCATCTTGAAGCTCAAAATACTCGTCAGGTTTCTGCTGCTACAGTTTCTAGCTCTGCCCAGGGACCGGTTTCTGTGGGGCTTTTGGGGTTTGGTGTTGCGACGGTGCTGCTCAGTTTACAGGTAGGAAACTTTTTCCCCCTGGCAACTGTGCTGACAACGATGACTATTTTTTATGCCGGGCTTGCGCAGGTCATCAGCGGGGCTATGGAATGGCGTAAAAACAATGTCTTTGGTGCTACCACCTTTATGGCTTACGGCCTTTTTTGTCTCGCCTTTGTATCGGTTGCAGTTATGGCTCACACCGGTATGGCACCCGCGCCTTCCGGAGCAGCCACAGCTGTCTGCTTTGGGCTGTTGAGTCTGGTGTCCGCAACTTTATTTTTCGGTGCCCTGCGTATCGAGAAAATTTG
>MAXT01000010.1 GCA_001751225.1 Desulfuromonadales bacterium C00003107
TCATCAGTAATTACTATAATGCTTTATAAAGATTCGATAGTAAAAATTTTCGCACGATAAACATTTATCTTCTTATCTTATATTTGAAACATAATTAACGTTAGCTTTAAATTATGGCAAGAATGAAATTACAGTTAAAGGAGGCGAAGCTTTTGAGCATAGAGAGTTATGGAGTTGCGCAAAATTGCAGTTTGAACAGGCTACCCGTGCATGATCCGTTGGCGAGTGATGCAAAGGCGTTTATTTTGCCTATACTCGTTATTCTATAACTAGGTGACTTATCTGCAAAATTATGTTCTAAAAACACACATCAGGGTCAACTGGAAAGTACCTATGTGTTTTTTCTTAAACGTATCAACCAAGGAGGATGACCATGACTGACAAAAAACCACATGAACACAATGAAGTTGTACCACACCGCATAATTCTGCAAGTTAGCGAACGAGTTAAAAGCGAGGACCCGAAACAGATTGTCAAATTGATGATGAGCGACAAACTTGGTCCTTGGTCAAGGCTCATCAAAGATTTTCCAGAGTTGAAAGTACGGATACGTTGGCGGGCCAAAAAATCAGGTGAAATTAAAGAGCTAATCGCTAAGGCGCGAGAACTTGATCCAAACTATCAGCCTGGACCAATTCTGAAGTACTTGGAGGTCGTGTGCCCGAATGAGTATGATGTTGATAAAGTGCTGGAGTCACTTATGGCGTGGGCGACAATTCGCACAGCTTGGGTAGCCCCGGAACCACAAGCACCACCGGTGGTAACTCCAGCTGATGATCCCCGTTCACCCAATCAGGGGTATCTTGATCCTGCACCCGATGGTATCGATGCGGAATTTGCCTGGACCATTCCTGGTGGCGATGGTGCCAATCAGGGCTTTGTCGATATTGAATGGGGGTGGACACTCAACCATGAAGATCTGACAGCACACAGCATTACCCTTCTCTCCGGATTAAACAATGGTTATGAGGGACATGGAACCGCTGTTTTGGGTGAAGTCGCCGCAGTGGACAATAAAGTTGGCTGTGTCGGAATTACACCGGAGCTTGATTCAGTGAGCGTAATCGGTCAATGGCGCACTGCAACAGATTTTGACATTGCTGATGCCATACTGGATGCCTGTGACCGCATGGATTTTGGTGAAGTTTTACTCCTTGAGGCGCACAGTAATTACAATGGATTTAGTCTTGTTCCTGTTGAGGCCCATAATGACACCTTTGAGATGATCCGCTTAGCCACTGCATTGGGTATTATCGTGGTGGAGGCTGGTGGAAATGGCGGTGAAGACCTAGATCTTGTAACCAATCCTGCAGGCGATAACTTTTTTGATCCTTCAGACACCTCTTTTCGTGACTCCGGTGCAATTATCGTCGGTGCTGCATCCTCAGCCGCACCCCATACACGTATGGGATTTAGTAGCCATGGTGCACGTATCGATTGCTATGGCTGGGGTCAGAATGTGAATTCAACCGGAGATGGTTGGACTGGCACCTCAACCACTGTCTATACGGGGACATTCTCGGGTACTTCAAGCGCTTCTCCCATCATTGCAGGTGCTGCACTTTCCGTTCAGGGCGTTGCTGAGGCGGGATTTGGGTTACGTTTTTCACCGATGCAAATGCGGGAAATACTGACCAATCCGGCGACATCCACAGCATCAAACGATCCTGCGGTTGATCGTATCGGTGTAATGCCAAACCTACGAGCTATCATAGAGGATGGCGAGATCAATCTGAGGCCAGATGTGTATATACGTGACTACATCGGTGATGATGGTGATGCGCATAGTAGCAGTATTTCGGCCAGCCCTGATGTCATACTCGTTCCTGCAACGGTTGGTGATCCCAATGCAGCCTTTGGTCACGGTAGTGGCACAGAGAACGACAATACTCTGGGCCATGAGGCTACAGGTGGACAGGATAATTATATCTATGTCCGATGCCTTAACCGTGGTGGTGGAGACGGCACTAACACGACAGCTCGTATATTCTGGTCACCGCCTTCAACACTGGTTACTCCCGATCTGTGGACACCAGTCGGCAACGTAACATTGTCAAATGTACCGATTGGGGAAATCCTTACCGTGAGTGACGCCCTAACATGGCCAAACACTGATATCCCAGCGCCTGGACACTATTGCTTTGTTGCGATCCTTGATCAGGCTCAGGACCCAGGTCCTACACCCGTCGATTTCCTTGATTGGGACAATTTTCGATCATTTATCCGGGAAAACAATAATGTGACATGGCGTAACTTTAATGTGGTACCTAACTCACCACCACCAGGCAATAAAATGATACGTCAGCCATTCCTGATGGCCGGTGCTTTCGACGAAGCACGCAAAATGCGTCTGGAAGTCACAATGCGTCTGCCCAAAGGTGCCAAGGCGCAATTGAGAGTACCTGAACACCTTGCTGAATATATCCAACGCATACGATCACCATTTATGAAACTGGAGCGCAAGAAACGCACTGTTCTTGTACCCCTCAATCCACACGGGCGTACAAGATTTTGCGATGTCATGATGCCTGCAAAAGTAAGATATGAGTTGGAGCTTCTGATAAGCATTCCTATAGAAGCGAGAAACCACTCCTATCTTGGTTGGGCTGCTCAGCTTGAGGAAGAGCAAGAGCTTGGTCGCGTTACCTGGCAATTTGCTTCAGACGATGTGTTTGAAAAACGGGACGCCCACCTTAAACGGTTTATGAAACGTAAGCGCTGATAGGTAATTAATCCAGGGCAAGATAATTGTCCAGTTAAAGATCTTTTTTACTCTTTTGAAAGGTCATAACAAAACGATTTTTTTAGGGCAAAAAGGGAAAGATCGAGGACTGTATGGTGTAAGGAAAAGTACTGACTAACAAATAGCTCAGCAGAAAATAAAACGTAGGCCGCTCTTTGGCCGAAGTTTTATTTTCTGCTGAGCTATT
>MAXT01000011.1:0-157 GCA_001751225.1 Desulfuromonadales bacterium C00003107
GCTGTCGGAGGTCGTTGCTTCTTCTTGTTTTCGGGGAGGTCAGCGCAGATCCGTTCCCGCCAGTTCTGACAAATGTGTAAGGTGTCCCTGAAAACCCTGCGTTGCACCAAAACCCTTCGAAAGCCCAAGGAGTAAATAAATATATTTTCATTTGTTT
>MAXT01000011.1:292-783 GCA_001751225.1 Desulfuromonadales bacterium C00003107
TTTTTCTCTACTTTTTTGTCATTATAAGGCGGCACCTATTGATGTGTCCCAAGCTAACACACATCTCATTCGTGGACGGGTAGTGACCGGGCGGATGGAAGGAGGAGAAAATCGTGGCTGAGAAACGGTATCGAATTGTCTTTAAGGGAGAACTCGCCTACGGATTCCAACTGGAAGAGGTCCGCACCAATATTAAGGGTCTTTGCAAGTACAACGATGNNCACCCTCGACAGGTTCTTTTCCGAGCATCCCGTTACACTGAAAGACAACCTGTCTCATGATCTGGCCAATAAGTACAAGAAGGCCCTCGATCAAACCGGAGCCGTCTGCATGATTGAGGAAATGCCGGCTGTCGAAACTAAATCGGCTCCGGCGGCAAAAGTCGATACCCTGGAATGCCCGAACTGTGGGACCGAGCAGGACAAGGGCTTGACATGCGTTCACTGCGGCATTGCTTTTGCCGGGTATCGCAAGACTCAGGAGCGGCAAGC
>MAXT01000011.1:879-3935 GCA_001751225.1 Desulfuromonadales bacterium C00003107
GAACAGGCCTTCATTCTCAAGGCGTTCCTGGTCATCGCCGGCATCATCTTCATCAGCAAGTATTTGACAGGTTTACTGGGCCTGCTTATCCTCCTGTTTCCCGTTCTTTTTCTCATCTATGTCCGCTTTGAGGCCACGTCAACCGATCGGTCCCCAACCGAGGTGCTGGCCCAGCACATTACCTTCATGCCGGTCATGTATGCAGAGGGTGAACGGAAAAAAGAAGGGGTGGCGTGGGTAACCTACAGTATCATTGTCGTCAACGTTCTGATCTTTTACGGTTTCAAGCTTAACGTTGATGCTAACATTATCTTCAATCATTTGATCTTCATCCCCCTTGAACCGAATATCTTTAATGTGCCTTGCAGCCTTATCACCTCCATTTTTCTGCATAGTGACGGTGGTCACCTGTGGGGCAACATGCTGTTTCTCTGGGCCATTGGAACCGTCCTGGAAAAGCGCATCGGCTGGCAAAAGTTCCTAGCCTTTTATTTCATCGCCGGCATTGCTGCCAACCTCATGGCTGCATTGGTGGCGTTCTTATTTTTCGGCACAGCTACTCATGGATTAGGGGCGTCAGGTGCCATTGCCGGGGCCATGGGGCTGTTTGCGATACGCTGCTACTTCAAAAGCATGGTATTTCCGCTTCCCATTCTGGGGATCTTTTCCCTGATCCTTCCGGTTTCCCTCAAGGTGCGGCTCAACTCGCTGGTCATCATCGGTCTTTTCTTTCTGGCGGATCTGTCTGGCGGCATCGGTCAGTTGAACGGGGAGCAAACATCCAACATTGGTCATTGGGCCCATATCGGCGGCATGATCTCCGGCATTATTCTCGGCACGATGTTCAAGCTGAGCGAGGGGGCCGTCGAAGAACGGCATCAGGAGATAGGCAGCCAGGCGCTGAGCAAGGGGGGTGATCTGTTTCAGGCGGAAGAATCTCTTAGGCTGGCCCTGCAGAAAAATCCGGATAATGTCGAAACCATGATCCTTCTCGCCCGCCTGTTATCCAAGTTCGGGCCGACCGAAGAAGGAGAAAGCCTCTTCAGCAAGGGGATGGATCTCTTGAGCAAAACCCGACCGAAGGAGGCAGCGGAAAACTTCAAGGAATATTATGGGACTTATCTTAAGGGAACCGACCCCGAAACCATGTTGAGGCTTGTCTCATGTTATCGCCAGCAAAAGGATAACGAATGGGCCACCCGCTGCCTGGAACTGTTGACCGACGATTCGGCAACGCCGCCCGCTATCCGGGAAAAAGCCATGTTCCAGTGTGCCCGCCAGATGGAGTCCATCGGAAACATGGATACCGCCCTTCACTACTACCGGCAGTTCGTCGAGGTATTTCCCGAATCGCCGTTGCATGCCAAGGCACTGGCCCGGATCAATCCGAGTTAATCGTGATACAGGATTTGGGGGGCGGTGATCCTTCCTGTGTTCTGGAATGAGGTATGGTGCCCTTGGACCAAAATAACAAGGAACAACCGAAGCTTATCAGCTTCGAAGCCTGCTCTCTCACCTGCCTACGCTAAGCACGATGATTCAACAGGAAATGAAAAATATCGAGAATGTTCCCGAGCCTACCCCCTGGGCTTTATAGCTAATGAGTAAGGTGTCCCGGATGTCTCACGTCAACTATCTTGTCCGGTTTGACGACAATTAAGATGGCCGGTTGAGTTTCGTTATTTCATTAGGTGTTGTTTTTTTCGATAACTGTCTCCTTCGATTTCAATGATGCTGGCATGGTGGATAATCCGATCAACCGCAGCGACAGTCATCAATGCATCGGGAAAGATTTGATCCCATTGGCTGAAGGGTTGATTTGATGTGACTATCAGGCTGCCACTTTCGTAACGGTGAGCAATAAACTCAAAGAGAACCTGGGTTTCCCCGTCGCTCTTTTTCACGTAGCCGATATCGTCAATGATCAGCACCGGGTACTTATCCAGGCGGGTCATGTAGGTCATCAGATCCAGTTCTTTTTTTGCTTTTTGTAGTTGCTGTACAAGGTCGCTGGCACTGAGCCATTTCACTCGTACACCGCGTTCAATCAGATGATAGCCAAGCGCTGCGGCAATGTGTGATTTGCCGACGCCTGATGGGCCGATCAGCAGCACGTTGTCGGCCTGAGATGCCCATTGGTGGTTGTCTTTGAGCTGAAGAATGGGTTGCTGAACGGCTTTAGGTAGATCTGAGAGATTCAAGTTCGCAAAGCTTTTGCCAGCAGGCAGGCGAGCGTCCCGTATCCACCGGGCAATTCTTGTCTGGAAGCGACGGGCCAGTTCCTGCTCGCAGAGATTGCTCAGGAATTCTGCATAGCTCCACGTGTTTTCAGTCGCCTGGCGCTGGTAGTCCTCCAGATTCTGGCTGAAGGTCGTCAGGCGCAGCTCTTTTAGCATCATCTTAAGAGGCATACGTGGCCTCCTTGGTGTTGAGGCTGACCCAGCAACCGGACAGCAATTCATCGTAATCGGCGATGTCGTGTTGCTTGGTGACCAGTTCGGGCTGGTCCTGATTTTTCAGATATTGTGCTTGCAGCGCTTTGAGGCTCGGCAGTGCATCTGCCTGCGCTTGCAGCAGGAGTGTTTGTCCTAATTCCCTTTCGCACTGATGGTCTGCGGCGATGCGCAGCACGGCGACCATCCATTTGCAGGCTTCCTTTGCCGGGAGCTTTTGATCCGCAATCTGCCACAGTTGCCGATAGTTGTCGTTTGGGAACAACTCATCGCGAAAGTTGGAAAACCGGAAGGCCTGAGGCTTGGCAGCCAGAGCGTGAATTACATGGCGGTAATCGATGCGCCGGGCTCTTCCTTCAGGGACTTCCGGAAAGACGCGGGGAAACTCAATGACTTGGGTCTGCCCGACAAAACCGATCAATTTGTCATGGTAGAGATGGATGCGGAGCGTCTCACCAATCAACCGGGACGGCACGGTATAGAGTCCACGCTTGACCGCAATGGTACTGCTGCTGGTCACCTTGACCGAGAGTTCAGAGTAATCCATGAAGCGATATTTTGGTAGGGGCCGCAAATGTTTCTGCTCATCCTCAAAGCGCGTCA
>MAXT01000012.1:0-792 GCA_001751225.1 Desulfuromonadales bacterium C00003107
AGCATTCTGTAGAACTCGGTTTCCCAGTCTGTCCCTAGCAGCCGGTCTACCTTCTTCTTCGAGTGTTTGGACTTGTACAGCTTGTGCACCTTCTCATCACTGTATGAGAAGTACCTGGTCGCCTTCAGAAGAGGAATCGAGAGCATTTTCTTCGTTTTGCCCTTGGTTGCATGAACAAGTCCCCATGCCTTTGAGATAGTCGGGAGGAACTCTTCCGGGAACCAATAGGTCAGGTTTGACCAGTCAGGAATGAACTCATAGTCAGAATCTCGCACTCTGGTAACTAGTTCTTTAGCATTGATCTTTGGAGCTTTCATAACTGCAGTGTCATGAATTAGGTTCATTATGGGGTTCAAGTCCCAAAGCTCGTAGTCATGACCGTATACCCTTGATACGACGCCGACTGTACCATAACCAGCAAAGGGGTCGAACACGACTGACCTTGGCTTTGCGTATTTTTTCAGAGTGTAAGCGATAACCTGAGGAATGAATTTGGCTGGGTACTTGTAGATGGAGAAGGTTCCATAGGTCGTCTTGGGAATCTCTGGGACCGAGTTCCTGAACACCACGTCGACTCTCGGAGCAGCATCCTGATTGGATCGCATAGCTCCGTTGGACGGTGTTCTGCCTTTGCTCATTGCTGTACACTCTTGAGATTTCTTCAGGTTTGGGACTGTTTACTGTTCCTGTCTGTATGAAGGAATGCTCTTCTACGTTTGCCACAGACCGTAACGGCTCCCATTTTTCTTAGGCAATATGTCATCTTCTGCACCAGCCATCTCGGCTTGTTAA
>MAXT01000012.1:830-1006 GCA_001751225.1 Desulfuromonadales bacterium C00003107
GAGGAACTCTTCAGGTTTCTTGAAGAGATACTGGTTGGTAACCTCCACCAGTCTGCGGTCGACGATACTCCAGCCTTTTCGTCTCCAGCTCCCCTTTCCGTCATTGCGTCTGATTTCCTCTTCGCGGGTGAGCAGGATTTCGAGTGAGAAGTTTTGATGAGCGATGAGCTCTGGGA
>MAXT01000012.1:1049-1815 GCA_001751225.1 Desulfuromonadales bacterium C00003107
GTTCTCAAGCGACTTCTTCTTGGGTGAACGTCGTTTCCCGAGTTCAACGCTTCCGTCGAGGCTTTCTCGAATTATCCACTTCTCGCGGGCGAGCGGATGAACCAACCGCACCGGATGGCTCCTAATCAGGGTCATTAGTTTCTTTTTGATAGCGGAGAAGTTGCTGGTTTGAATCTCGATAAGCAAGTTGCCACGCACTATGTCAATTACAAAACCATCAACTGGTACTTCCAAGAGGTCTCCTGGGATGCTGTACCTTTGTTTCAATGCAGCATGCAAAGAGCTCTCAGCCAGTACTCCAATGCCTTGAGAGCCTCCCTTAGGAGTCATGTGTGTGAGTGATGTTTCACTCCTTTTGTCAGTTCTGATGAGAAGATAACTTCGCGCTTTCCCCCAGTGATAGATACTGCAACTACTCCTGAAGCCAAGATGGTGGCCAACCGGACTTGACCTCTCCTCCCTTTTTCCATCTGAAGTCACATTTCTCTGCTCCCTCAGCAATGGTAGTTGTTCGAAACAGACCTGAACCCCTAGCCTTGCTTGACGCAAAGTCTGTTAAGCACATGTACTTGGTGAACTCATCTGCTCCCTGCTGATGAAAGAACTTGCATATCGCACACTCAGTATAGTCGATTCCGACATCGAAATGTTCTCCATCTCCCTCTACATAGAAGAACACCCAATCTTCAGGGAACTCTTTCTTCTGAGACTTCTCAGCCATCTTCTTGAGCACGCGCTTGATTATGCGAGAAAAGCGGAGTCTGCT
>MAXT01000012.1:1825-2132 GCA_001751225.1 Desulfuromonadales bacterium C00003107
GAGTGTCGCTCAGCAATTTCGTAGTTCAGCTTCCCAATCTCTTCGACAGGCACTCCACGAGCTTTCAGAACCTTGTAGAGGGCCAGACTCATTGCTGACATTGGTAGAATGTCTGAGAGCCGGTTCTTTCGTCCACCAATGTATGGAATCTGCGGTATGAGGGATTCAAAAACCTCTTGGGTTTCATCAATCACAGAATCAAGAGTAGCATCATCGAAGTATACTTGCCCTGCTTTTCTTGTTAACCTGCACATCTCTTTGAAGCCCTTGAGAAGCTTTGGTTTCATAGAGATGTAGTAGTTAGAAT
>MAXT01000012.1:2139-2350 GCA_001751225.1 Desulfuromonadales bacterium C00003107
TCCAGCCTTTAACCTTTTGAAGCGCGCCATCAATTCGGAACTCTGCGTCAGCTTCTACGTGAGAATTACAACTGCATCGATGAACAGCTCGTATTCCTCATCCTCATCAAGGTTCTTGATCAGCGCACGTTCTACCTCAAAGTCACCCCTAATTTCAAGGAGTTGTGACTGGTACAGGATTTTGACTCCAACGTTGGAGAGCAGCGTATTC
>MAXT01000013.1 GCA_001751225.1 Desulfuromonadales bacterium C00003107
GGCTACATGCTTCGTAAAGGCGGCCTGTGGAAAGTTAGCACGTCAGTATATGGACATTCAAGAGACCGAATTGCACTTCCCAGATTCGAGGCATCCATCAAGGGCGCAATTCCAGAACCCGGTTGGAAGAGGGATAAGACCAAAGATATCGTGGAACGAATTACGACTCTTCAACTCACTAGGAACAGCGTATTCCATGCAAGCGGGAGCGAATTGACGGAGTGGTTAGTTCAGCTCAAGAGCGAACTTGGACCGGAAGTAGGCAGCAACGTACCCGGCGAGTTCATAGCACCGATACGTGACAGGCTGGGTGATTACCGCCTAGGTGTGACAATCAATCCTGAAACCCTCCAGATCGGGCCAATGGCAGGCATGTGTCATAATGATTTAGCCGGAGGAATGTTACTCTGTGGAGGTGATTGGCCGGAACGACGCAGATTAATGATGCTCTTGACCAAGCAGCTTCTGGATGCTGGTAAGCGAGTAATGATTGTGAGTTCTAGGCCCGAAGCGATGGAGTTCGCAGCTCTTACAGACTCAGGGATTGGGTTGACTCTGGGAACGGACCTCGTTCTCAATCCAGTCGATGCTGAGGACATTCCGAGAAGCCTGTACGTGCCCCAACTGAAGATGGCACTTGAAACCATTGCGGACACAGACCTGAGTTCTGCTGCAGATTTCGAACTAGCATTAGGGAGAGCGGTTGCCTTGTCAAATGCAACGCTCGCAGATGTCACACTCCCAAGCGCGGACGCAGACATGATGGATGGCACAGAGGGTCCTACGATGGACAGGCCCTCTCGGAAGACAGAAGCAGGGATGGAGGCAGTCAAGGTGCTTTACCAAGGGTCAGGTTCAAGAGCCTTTTACGGGCACCAAACTGTCAAGCTATCAAGGCTGGCAGAACAGCAGCTGAGCGTCACGGTCATATCATTGGGGTCAATCATTCTCGATACATTCGGGTGGGACCTCTTCAGTATGAAGCTGGCTGGTCTGCGCAGTGATCCCGATTTAGTTGTGATCCTTGACGGTCCCTTCAATCTCAAGCTCTATGGACCGTACGATTCCAGGTACAAGAGACGCGTCCCATGGACTGATCAACTCACACGCGACTTGACAAGAAGAGGACCTCTGATTGTGAGCATTGAGAGACCGTCAGGTCTGGCCACGGAGGTTGTGGCTAGGTTATCATCATGCATATCCCTACGACTTCGCGACAACTGGGATATCGGGGTTGCTACAGACATTCTCGGATTAACGGTCATTGGTCATGGTTTGCACAGTAAAGCTCGCAAGTCCTCCAGGGAGTCATCATATCTCAGGGTGATGGAGAAGGGAATCGCGTTAATGGTTCATGACGGTGCGGANNGGAATTGCGCTAATGGTACATGATGGTGCGGAAACCTGCCAGCCAATACAACTTGACGACGCCCCTGCCTTGCTACCACCATCGACCGATGAATTGTCGAACAGGGCAGCAGGGGTCTCCAACAGCACAACCAGCGACGATGGAAACGCAAGCCACAAGACGCTGATAGGTCACATAGCTGGAAGCAAGACTGACTTGGCGGTGAGCGTGCTCAGATTGCTTCAGAGATATGAACCCCTCACAGAGGAGGCACTTCGCAGGTTCATCATCTCAAGCAGCCGACAGGAGGATGTGGATGTCGAAGCGGTGCTTGTCAGGCTAGAACACGCTAGTATGATCTTGCGGGGCCACGAGTCACATGGCGGAGTGTCCTACGCGAATTATAGACTAACCATGAAAGGCACAATGGCACTACATCAGATGGTGGAAGAACAGGACGGTGCCACGACTACAGGATGATGTGATATGACGAGTCTGAANNCCGCGGGAGGAACAAGCATGACATCCGCCATGGATACCCCCGCCTACGTCAGGGGCGTTATTGCAGGTGTAGGACTCACTCCTAGAGGAGTCCAGAGCAAGGCAATAGAGGCAGGACTGCTTGAGGGCGAGAGTATCATGGTATGTTCCCCAACAGGCTCGGGCAAGACGCTTGTTGGAGAGATGGCACTCCTCAGAGGGGTCAGCGATATTCGCAAAGGCATCTACCTCGTTCCCCTGAGGGCGTTGGCAACGCAGGTTGTCAGTGTACTTAGGGATCG
>MAXT01000014.1 GCA_001751225.1 Desulfuromonadales bacterium C00003107
GTGTTGACGTTCTCGGTGGAGTCCGCATGAACCGAGGTAGTGCCAAAAGCATTGGTCTCAGCGTAGTTGCCGAGGCGTGCCTTGGTAGTGCTGGAGTTCACCACAACCCCGAGGGAGCCGCCCACACCAGCAGCACCACCGCCCGCACCGGCTCCGGTAGCTGTGGTGAGGCTGCTGAATTCGGTGGCTGCTATAGTGAGGTCGCCGCTGCTGACATTTATCTTAGCGGCTTCTGTTTCATCAGCGCCATCGTCCACCTCTGCAGTAACGTTATTTGCGAAGACAACTGCGCCGACCGCGCCACCCACACCGGCGCTGCCGCCACCGGCAAAACCCATCGTGCCCGTAACCGAGACATCGGTGGAATTGGCTGAAAGGTCAAACTCCTTCTTGGTGTTTATTAGGGTCGAGTTGCCGACCTTCGCCGTAATTGTCTTGGCGATAACTCCAATGTTACCCGCCGCGCCTACACCTGCGCTGCCACCGCCGCCAGCAGCGCCTGCGATGTTTACCAAAACCGTTTCGTCAAGCGCTTTTACCCTGACCACCTGCTCACTATTGGCTGCCGCGTTATTCTCATTGACGTGAGCACCGTTATCGATACGTGCCTCAGCAGTGGTGGCGATGACGTTGGCATTCAACGTAGCTGCCACACCGGCGCTGCCGCCGCCAGCGCCGCTGGCGACTGTGGTTACCAGCACTTCTCTGTTGGAGGCTGTGACGGAAAGCCCCTTGACCTCTTCGGTGGCAACCGCCGCAACAGCGGTGCCGTCTTCATTGACAATATCTTCTTCGGAAATGCTGTTGTCGACCTCGGAGTCAAAACCGGCAGTGGTATCGCCGCTCTTTTGCGCCTCGCCCCTAATAACCGTGGCGGAATCCTGATTGCCGCGCGCATTGACCGTAGCGCCCTCACCTATATATGCTTTTGTCGAACCCAGCAGTGTCGCAACCGCCAGGGAGCCACCCACACCAGCCTGGCCGCCGCCAGCCGCGCTGCCTGCCACAAGCACCGCAGCCATGTCGTCTTCGGCATTGACAAGCACGTTGCCATCAGAATCCACCCTGGCGTCTTTACCCACATAAGCTTGAACGTCATTAACCACTACGCCGATCGAAACTGCGCCGCCCACGCCTGCCTTGCCGCCACCAGCAAAACCAGCGGTGGCGGAAGTGAGGACTTCAGACGAATCGGTATCTAAAGATACTTGCTTCGTTGCATTGATATCAGCAGTCCTGCCGCCAGTATCATCAGCAATATAAGCTTTAACCGTCTTAACTATTACGGCGGTGTCCAGCGCAGCTCCCACTCCGGCGTCACCCCCACCAGCTCCGGCTCCGGTAAGGCCAACAGCTACAGTGTCATCCTCTGCCTTTACCACAACACTATCCGCGGTCCCGGCAACATTTTTATTGACCCACGCACCTTCTCCGATTATTGCCTGGGTATCGGTCTTGATGACATTGAAGGAAAAGGCTCCTGCCACACCCGCCTTACCGCCACCCGCACCAGCAACCACCACCGCTACAGAGGTTTCATCCGCATCTGCCCCAACGGTCGTCATCTTCTCGGCGTCGGTTGTAGCGTCTTTTCCGATTTTTGAAGTTGTCGTATTCAGGTTGACGTTGACCGCTACCGTGCCGCCCACACCTGCAGATTTACCGGCCGCGACACCACCTGCGATCATAATCGTATCGGAGTCGTTGGCTGCCGTTACTGCTAAATCGCCCTTAGAAACGACGGTTGCATCATCGCCTATAGCAGCCTCGGTTTCATTATTTGACACCACCAGGCCCAGTACTCCCGACACGCCCGTACCTTCGGTAGAGGCGCCACCACTCACGCCAATATTGAGCAGCGTCTGGGTAGCTTCAGCGTTGATCTTCAGGCCCGCATCTGAGCCCAATGAGTTAACGGTGGCACCCTCTCCCACATAAGCGCGGGTTTTGTCCAGGTTTGTGATATTAGTCAGCGAAACACCGACACCGGCTTTCTTTGCTCCGGCCACCGCGCCCGCAAAGGCTATGGCCTGAATGTCCGACGTCGATTGGATCTCTACACCAAGAGTTTCACCGTCAGCGTTCTCCGCCTGTGTGCCGGTAGTGTTCACCACGGCATTTTTACCCACATAGGCTTCAGTCGTATTGTCGAAGATGTTGACCGCAAACGCGCCCGCCACAGCGGCGTCACCTTGGGCAGCCGCTCCAGCAATAGCCTCAGTGTAGAAATTGTTAGAGCCCAGATAAGTGGAGGGATCCAGGGAATCAAAGCTGAAATTTTTGTAATCGAGATCGATCGGATTGAATTCGACCCTGTTTTTCTTTGCCTTCACCGTAAGGGATTTCGCGTCCACGGTGGTGACTGCTGAATCACCATTGGCGTCATAGCCCACCGCCGCGATGTTGTCATTGTTGGCGTAGAGCACGGCGAAGGAAGCACCAACGCCAGCCTTGGAATCTTCACCAATTGAGATGGAGCCTGCTCTGGCCTGGGCAGCGATCTTGCTGGTGTCCTCGGAGGTGACTATCACATCGCCGGTTGCATCAATATCCGCACCATCTCCGATGGAAGCCCTCGTCTCGTTGAAATTTGCCACCACGGCCAGGGATCCTGCCACGGCCACTTCACCACCGCTAGCGCCGGAAACTGACTCGGAAGCCATTGCGGTCAGATAATCATCATCCCTGTTTTGTTTAGAATCAGACGTGAGGGATATATCTGTCGCGCCCTGCACCGAAGACCCGGATCCGATGGAGGCAATGGTCTGGTTACGGGTAACCGTCAGTGCAACAGCAGCACCAACACCTACATCGTCCGACTTGGCCTCTCCGCTGGCTGTCGTCGTATAATTGGTGTCGGTCGCCGCGTCAACGCTGACCGCACCGCTTGTTGAGATACTCTTATTGTCAGCTATTTGAGCAATCGCCTTGTTCTCTGCCACACCAACACCGATGGCTGCAGCGACAGAAACTTTCTTGGCCTCCTCTTTTTCCCCCTCACCCTCTGGGTTCTTGGTATCGGGGGTTTCGGTGGCAGGCGTCTCAGCGCTGACCGCTTCAATACCGTCCGCCTTGCCTCCAGCCTTGCCTTTACCGAACCCGAGTTGGTCATCCACCTGTTCATCGGTGGAGGTGCCCGCTTTCTGAGTTTCTCCATCTGCTTCAGTTTGCTTCGTCGCACCCTTGGCGGAAGCAGTGGCCTCCGTCTTAATAGCCGTCTTTGAAGACGCCTCGAGATCAACAAAAGTGGAAGAGGAAATATCCCGCTCAACACTGGCCAATACGGTGTCGCTGGCTACGCCAACCGAGAGGGAAGCGCCTACTGCTACATCGCCAGAGGTCTGCCCCTTGGTTGTGGTGGTGACTTCATTTGTCTGGGCAGCGCTGACAGTTAACCCGCCAGTGAGATCAGTACCAGGCCCTGCGCCAAGCCTCGCCTTGGTGTTGTTAACCGATACCGAGACGGCGATAAGGGGAGTGACGGAGACCTTGGCTCCGCTTGCGCCGCCGGTGGCCTTGGTGGTCATGGCGTGATCGGCAGCGGACGCAATGGTCATAGCGCCTGCGTTCGTCAAGGTTACGTCATCTTCAACTTCCGCCCGTGCCGTGTTGACCGCCACGTTGACAGCCGCAGAAACCCCTACGCCAACAGCGGCCTCATCACCTGTCATCTTCACAACGGCGTCAGCCTCGGCGGTGGTTTCGGTATTGTTTTGCGTTTCAAGGGTAACCGCGCCATCTCCAGCATTTATATTGGCGGTGGTGTTGTCACTATTGCTGTCGCCTGCGACATAAGCGCTGGTGGTATTAACCGCGACGTTTAAACTCAGGGAACCAGCCACGCCTACGTTAGAAGCTCCGGCGCCACTGGTGGCTTTGGCCTTGGAGGCGCTGGTCTGGGCGTCTTCGCCTTCTTTGTTGGTTCGGGCACTCAGAGTCACACCGACGCTGTCGATATCGGTATTGTCTTTGATCACGGCGGTGTTGGTGGCAACGCCAACGTTCAGGGCGACGGCTGCACCGACCCCAACATTGGTACTTCCGCCGTCGACCTGACTGCCGTCGGCGATGGCGCTGGTGTCGTTCTGGTTGAGAGTGGTCAGTGCGACTTCTCCACCGCTGCTGGTGATCGTTCGGCCGGCTCCGATACTGGCTTCGGTGGTGTTGACGCCGATGTTGGCCGCGATACCGGCAGCGACGCTGACAGCGCCTTCGCTGGTTTCTGCTTTGGGCTGGTTGTCGTCGGTTTTACTGTCGGCCTTGGCCAGCTCTCCAGTGGCGGTATCACCACCGGCTGCTGCGGCTCCGCTGGCGGCGTTATCTTGCGCAGCGAGCTGTTCATCGACAGAGCCGCCGGCTTCGGCGTCCCCATTTGCATCGGCTTTTTTACCGCCGGTAGCGCTGGCTGTGGCGGTGGTTGAGCTAGAGGCTTCACTTTCGGCGTTAAACCCAACCTTACCGGTAGCGGTGATATCTCGCTCGGTGGTGGCAGTGGCCGTGTCGACGGCGGTGGTTAAAGCTAACGAAGCACCGATGGCGATAGAGTCGCCGGCGGTTTGACCTTTGGCTTCGGTGGTGACGGCGCTTTTATTGGTGGCACTGACGTTCAACGTATCGACGTCGGTGACACTACCGGTGCCGAGTCGTGCGGTTGTGGTATTAACGGCAACGGTGACGGCGGCCAGTGGAGTGATGGAAATCTTAGAACCGCTGGCCCCGCCTTCGACGCTGGTATCTATTTTATGGTCGGAGGCGGCGGTAACGTTGGTGATGCCGGCGTCGGTCAGAACCGCACCGTCTTGGACTTCACTGGTCGTGGTGTTCACCGCGACGTTCAATCCAACCGATGCGCCGACGCCGACGGCCGCAGGAGTATCACCACCGGTGTTCTTGACGATCGCTTTCGATTCGGCGCTGGCTTCGGTGTTGTTTTGGGTTTCCAGGGTGACGGCGCCGCTGCCGGCGTCGATGTTACTTGTGCCTGACGTATAAGCGCTGGTGGTATTAACCGCGACATTGAGTCCTAACGAACCAGCCACGCCTACGTTAGAAGCTCCGGCGCCACTGGTGGCTTTGGCCTTGGAGGCGCTGGTCTGGGCGTCTTCGCCTTCTTTGTTGGTTCGGGCACTCAGAGTCACACCGACGCTGTCGATATCGGTATTGTCTTTGATCACGGCGGTGTTGGTGGCAACGCCAACGTTCAGGGCGACGGCTGCACCGACCCCAACATTGGTACTTCCGCCGTCGACCTGACTGCCGTCGGCGATGGCGCTGGTGTCGTTCTGGTTGAGAGTGGTCAGTGCGACTTCTCCACCGCTGCTGGTGATCGTTCGGCCGGCTCCGATACTGGCTTCGGTGGTGTTGACGCCGATGTTGGCCGCGATACCGGCAGCGACGCTGACAGCGCCTTCGCTGGTTTCTGCTTTGGGCTGGTTGTCGTCGGTTTTACTGTCGGCCTTGGCCAGCTCTCCAGTGGCGGTATCACCACCGGCTGCTGCGGCTCCGCTGGCGGCGTTATCTTGCGCAGCGAGCTGTTCATCGACAGAGCCGCCGGCTTCGGCGTCCCCATTTGCATCGGCTTTTTTACCGCCGGTAGCGCTGGCTGTGGCGGTGGTTGAGCTAGAGGCTTCACTTTCGGCGTTAAACCCAACCTTACCGGTAGCGGTGATATCTCGCTCGGTGGTGGCAGTGGCCGTGTCGACGGCGGTGGTTAAAGCTAACGAAGCACCGATGGCGATAGAGTCGCCGGCGGTTTGACCTTTGGCTTCGGTGGTGACGGCGCTTTTATTGGTGGCACTGACGTTCAACGTATCGACGTCGGTGACACTACCGGTGCCGAGTCGTGCGGTTGTGGTATTAACGGCAACGGTGACGGCGGCCAGTGGAGTGATGGAAATCTTAGAACCGCTGGCCCCGCCTTCGACGCTGGTATCTATTTTATGGTCGGAGGCGGCGGTAACGTTGGTGATGCCGGCGTCGGTCAGAACCGCACCGTCTTGGACTTCACTGGTCGTGGTGTTCACCGCGACGTTCAATCCAACCGATGCGCCGACACCGACGGCAGCAGGAGTATCACCACCGGTGTTCTTGACGGTTGGCGAAGCCTTTGCGGTAGACTCGGTGTTATTAGTTGAGTTCAGTGACACAGCCCCACCCGCATCCACGTTTGCTCCACTATTTATCGTAGCATCGGTGGTGTTGACCGCGACGTTCAGCCCAACGGCTCCGGCCACACCCACATTTTTGGAGCCTACTCCTGAAATGGCCTCTGCGCCGTAGCTTGAGGCTGTGTCTGCTTCACCACCAGCAGGGGTGTAGTCTTTCATCACCGCTTCGATGTTCACGCCATTGGCAGTTATTTCCGAGGAACCACCGATGTAAGCCTGATTGGTTTCATTGCCGATATTCACCGCTACGGCCACACCCACGCCCACATCACCCTTAGTTGCAGAGGCGTCAGCTTTTGCAGAGGCGTTGGAAAGAGACTCGGTGCGGATGGAGAGTGCGCCCATATCAGTCTGTGCGTTCACGCCATCTTTGGTTGTCAGGTCCACATGTGCTTGCGTGGTGGCGTTACCTAGATCGGTCACGGCTAAAGCACCAGCCAGGGTAACCTTGCTGGATCCCTGGTCATCCGTTTCAGCGGTTTCAGGACCGTACTTGTCCAGATTATCCTTGGTGCCGTCGCTGTTTTCAGTCGCACCTTTGGATGTGGATTTGGCAAGAGTCGAGATGTTGTTCAGCGACTGCGCCGAGACGTTTATCGCTGGTTGGTTCACCAATTCGGCGTTGCCATCGATATATGCCTTGGACTCGCTGCGCTCTATCACTGTGACAGCAGCAGAGCCACCTGCCGCGAAATCACCACCGGCTGTGCCGTCCGCCGTAGTGTTGACCGTGACTGAGTTCTCGGAGGAAAGATCCAATCCCTGTGCTAGATCCAGCTTCGTATTGCCACCTATGTGCGCCACAGCCGAAGAGTCCACTATGGAGGTAGCAACCGCCGCATCACCCGATACTGGCAACAGCGTCGAACTTGCTTCGGCTATCGCGTCAGCCTGTACCGTTGACGTGGCAGCCACCGTCAGCTTCCCGGTCACGGTGGTAATTTCGCTGTCCAGCAGTTCTACGCTCGCACCCGAGGTCACATCAACCACCGCCGCGTCAACAAAAAGGTCAAGGGGGATCCCTTCGGCCCTGGCTGTCATTAAAGAGTCAGAGGTGATCTCCACTTCGCTGCCATGCAGCTCTGCCCCGGTTATCGCCACAGAAGAGGTTGCCTCCTCAAGGACGGCGATCCCGCTGTGGTCGCCGGTGGCGCTGGCGGCTATGGTAATCTTCCCGGCAGCTTCGGGAGAATCAGCATTGTAGGACAACACCTTAGAACCGCTGGTAAGGGATATATCTTTGCCACTTATGCTGATATCACCGGCAGCATTGTCAACACCGACACCGTTGCTCACGATGACACCGGTAGATGTTACGTCGTCTACGGCGCGTATATAGATATCACCGCCTACGATGTCGATTTTTGAGGCGCTTTGCAGATCATTGACGTTCACAACATCGCTGAAATCGGGGGCAGTTCCGCTAAAAGAAGCGCCCGATGCAACCACACCGCTGTTACTGATGCGGTCGGCAGCAAGATTGATGGCTCCGACTGCGTTTACCTTGCCCTCAATGGTGATGAGTGCTCCGCTCTCTAATGGCGCGGTGCCGTTCAATAGCATGTCCACCGAGCCCTGTACTGGGTTTCCCGGCGAAGAGAAAAAACCATCCATGAAAGACTGGGTCGGAGTCGACACGGTTAGTGCGCCCACGTTGACTACGCCCGCGTTACCAACAATTACGCCGTGGGGGTTCGCGAAATAGACGTTTCCGCCAATCTGCCCGTTCTTGATGGAGTTGAGGATGCCGTCAATGGAGGTTGACTGAGAGTGCACCAGGTTCATCAGGTTGGTGGTCCCGGCGGGCAGGTGCATGTTCACTGTATTACCGGAGTGAACGTTAAAGGTGTCAAAGGAATTGAGGCCGGTAGAGGTGCCCACGACGGTAGTGGTCCGCACGTCAGTAACGTTCCCGACAGTAGTCAGCGACGTAGCCGTATTGCCGTCGATGGTTATCTGCGCCGCCCAGGCAAAATTGGCGAAAAAGAAGTGGCACAAGGTAAAGATGGCCACAAAGCCCTTTCGTTTTCTGGAATTTATCCCGATCAAAACTCCATTGCCCCGCCCGCTGTTTGACCTACGCATCTGGGTATTCCTTTCACCTGATAAAATTATTATAAAAACAGAACTATGTTCTTCTATTAAATTAAGAGAGCAATTCGATTACGATCCGCTACTTGGTTTAAAATTGCTCCATGCTTTTTTTTCAGATTTTTCTGACTGGAGTATCCCTAAACTTAAAATGATGATTAAAATCGCTCACGGCCGCAACAGCTTTGCTAGGAAACATCAATCTAAGGAAAATGATGTGGGAAAAATTCTGTTAGTCAGCCAGACCTTCTATCAATCGTGAGAAATGGCTTTAATTAGATGCAAGAATTCCTCCTTAAGAAATATGTAAACATTTCAAGTTGTTACAACTATTCCATTTCAAAAAAAATATAATGTAAAGAAACTCGACAGAGGTAATGCAACCTACTAATGCATTACTCTAATGTTCAATAACTGGGTAGCATTAACCTTAGAAAACAAACCAACGAAGCCTATCCAGCATTTTTGACCGAACTTGTTTAATATTTTTCAAGCAACACTAGAGGATTGAGTAAACCTAAATTGTTCCAGGTAAAACACTAGAAATAAGCTGACATGGATAACTATCGAAGTCTGTAATGCTATTTTGGATAAAAAAGGTAATGAAATGAGGAGTTTTGCGCGGGAGGGATGCAAAAGAGCCCTTATTAAAGGCTTGAACAAGGAGAATCTAAGCAGAGGAATTTATCGCTAGATGCAGACACTGATTGGTTGGAAAAAGAGTGAATGAAAGAGCCTGGAAGTGAAAAAGAATAAAAAAAAGCCGTGACTTTCGTCACGGCTTTTGGCGTTGGTCGGGGCGAGAGGATTTGAACCTCCGACCCCCTGCACCCCATGCAGGTGCGCTACCAGGCTGCGCTACGCCCCGTCAATCAACGCGAGCGGATTATTGTCCATCCGTAAAAAAATGTCAAGGAGAAATTCTCTTGCAACAACCCGTCTTTTCAAGACACTTGTTAAGTAAATTCAATTAGTTGCACTATCAATCCAATTACATACTGTAAACCGATTCTGCAGAGAGCACCTTTACACCACCAGCGGTAAGAGCAGCAATTGCCTGGGTACTATCATTAAACCGGAAAATGATAATGGCATTGTCGCCGCAACGCTCAATAAAGGCATATAGGTATTCGACGGTGATGAGAGCCGCATCCAGTATCTGCAAAATATGGCCGAGCCCCATGGGTTGATCAGGGACCTGCACCGCGACTACTTCTGTTTTATCGACGGTAAAGCCCTGCCCAGTTAGTACCTCCTTGGCCAGATCGGTGCGATCGACAATCAAGCGTAAGATGCCGAAATCAGAGG
This sequence comes from Desulfuromonadales bacterium C00003107, assembly GCA_001751225.1. Lineage (GTDB taxonomy): Bacteria > Desulfobacterota > Desulfuromonadia > Desulfuromonadales > Syntrophotaleaceae > Syntrophotalea_A. The sequence continues at coordinate 9,567 of MAXT01000014.1, forward strand.
TCTCAGCCAAGGATAGAGCGCGGATATTAACCTCTGCCTTGCCCAGGGCCAAAGTGGCCTGAGCTAGTCTTCCTGTACGGTTTTCTATGAAAACAGAAATTTGCTGCACTGTCATCTGCCCTCTCCTTTCGCCGGCTCTAGCCTTTGCGCAGGTCGATTACCCGCTTGGCTTTTCCTTCACTACGCGTTATAGACTTTGGTTCAACCAGCCTAACCTTGCAGGTGATATTCAGAAGACTCTTGATTTCGTGGCGGATTCGATCACTAAGGCCCTGCATGACCCGTACTTCATCAGAAAATATATCTTCGGTTACCTCCACCTGAACCTCAAGAGAATCCAGATTTTCTTCCCGGTCGACAATTAGCTGATAATGGGGCTCAACCCCTTCAACCTGCATCAGAACACTCTCGATTTGCGACGGAAACACATTAACGCCGCGAATGATCAGCATATCATCGCTGCGGCCGCTCATGCGCTGCAGGCGACGATGACTGCGGCCGCAGATGCAGGGTTCGCTGATGAACCGAGTAATGTCGCGGGTACGGTAACGAATCATGGGGATGCCTTCTTTGGTGATGGTAGTAATCACCAGTTCCCCTTCTTCGCCATCAGCTAATACTGTACCGGTTAACGGATCAATGATCTCGGCAATAAAATGATCTTCCCAGATATGAAGACCGTTTTGTGCTTCGATACATTCGATGGCCACACCAGGTCCGAGAATCTCCGATAATCCATAGATATCGATGGCCTTGATATTAAGTTTCTGCTCGATTTCCTGGCGTATCGATTCACTCCAGGGTTCCGCACCGAGAATGCCGACCTTAAGGGCAAAGGAGCGAATATCGAGACCATCCTCAGCCGCCGCCTCAGCGAGGTAAAGACTGTAGGAAGGGGTGCAGGTGATAACGGTAGAACCGAAATCCTGCATGATCATAATCTGCTTCTTGGTGTTGCCGCCGGACATGGGAATTACTGCAGCGCCAAGTTTTTCAGCTCCGTAATGAGCGCCGAGCCCTCCAGTAAAGAGACCGTATCCGTATGCATTATGAATGATATCTCCGCGGGCTACACCAGCGGCAGCGAAAGAACGGGCCATCAGTTCAGACCACATATCGATATCACGGCGGGTATATCCCACCACTGTTGGCTTTCCAGTCGTGCCTGAAGATGCATGCAGGCGCACAATCTGCTCTAGAGGGACCGCAAACAGACCATAAGGATAGTTGTCTCGCATGTCCTGCTTGAGGGTGAAAGGCAAACGCTGCAAATCATTCAAGCTTTTTATCTGCTCGGGCTTTACCCCTGCTTTGTCAAAAGATTCCCGATAAAAGGGAACCCGGGCATAGACCCTTTCCAGGGTATGTTGCAAACGTTTTAACTGCAGCGCGTCCAAAGCTTCGCGAGGCAGTGTTTCAAATTCATCATTCCAGATCATGGCTGTATCCTATTGCACTCGATTATGACCAGACAAACATAGCCAGCACCGAACAATTTGACCAAGGTCACAGATTGCGGCCTAAGTTAAAGGCCTTAAGGTTTTCTTCCAGGTATTTTGCTGGAACCATTTTCCGTAAAGTCTGTTGCCAGTAGCTGTTGTCAACAGAGATGTTTTTCGATAAAGCTCCAAGCAGTACGATGTTCACGGTTCGCTGATTGCCTGCATCGGTGGCCAATTGCAGACCATCAACAAGGATAGAACCAGGAAAAGCAGCGGCTATTTTTGCAGGGATATCGGCAGGGTAACTCTCCTTGCCAAGGGTTACCGGCGCGGGGAAGACCTGGAGGTTGTTGGTTAGAACGCTGCCACCCTTCCGAACCAACGGTAGGTAACGATAGGTCTCAAGCAATTCGAACCCGAGCAGCACATCAGCCTGTCCTTCGGGAATTATGGATGAATACACTTTCTTCCCGTAGCGAATATGGGAAATAACACTGCCCCCACGTTGAGACATGCCATGAATTTCATTTTTTTTAACGTCATAACCGGCAAGCATCAGCACTTCTGAAAGAATCTCACTGGCCAGCAGAATTCCCTGGCCGCCTACACCGGAAATGAGAATATTAGTCACTTCATTACTCATTGATATCTCCAATAGCGTCGACATTACAAACCTGGTTGCAAAGACCACAGCCAACACAGAACAGACTATTGATGTGGGCTATGCCCTTACCCTCGGCAGTAGTGCGCCATTCAATGGCTGGGCAACCCAGCTTGAGGCAAGCTCGGCAGCCTGTACAACGATCGATGTCAACAATTACGGCAGGCTTACGCGCTACAGGATCACGTTTAACAAGCATGCACGCCCGTCGGGCAATAACGACAGAGACCTCAGGGCGCTCCATTTCTTCCTTGAGGACCTGGCGGGTGGCCGCTACCTGGTAAGGGTCGACAATCTTTACGTGTTGAACACCAACCGCTCTGCAGAGTTGCTCCA
>MAXT01000015.1 GCA_001751225.1 Desulfuromonadales bacterium C00003107
CCAGATGCCTCTACTACGGCCATAGCGAGAATGGGGCAGAAACAGGCGGAGCAGGCCCGGTCCGAGGAAAAACAGGAAGAACAATAGACCTAAGGGGCTGCGCTTTTTTTTGCCGGCAGGTCGTCCTGTGCCCTTGTACTCACCCCGCACAGCCTGAGTCATGGCGCCGACTCCGGCAATGATGCCACCGTCGAAATCCCCCTGTTTGAAACGGGGTGAAATTTCGTTGTCGATGATGCGCCCCGCCAGCAAGTCGGTTAACTTACCCTCCAGGCCGTAACCAACTTCAATTCGGATTTTACGATCCTCTTTGGCCACTAGCAGCAGGGCGCCGTTGTCGTGCTCTTTTTGACCGATTCCCCAGGATTCAGCGACTTTCAGCGCATATTCGTCTACGGCCTCCCCTTGCAGGGAGCCAATGGTCAGAACAGCGATCTGGGTCGAGTCGCTTTCTTCAAAGGAGCGCAGGTAACGTTCTATCTTTTGTTCTGTGGCGGAACTGATGATTCCGGCCCGGTCCGTGACATAGCCATTCGAAGACGGTACGTCCAGGGCTGCCGCAGGCAGAGCCAGACTAAGCAGAAGCAACAGGGAGAAGAAGGGTCTTTTCATATCAGAATTTCACCTGAGGAGCCTGCTCGGAACCAGCGGCTGCCTTAAAAGGTTCTTTGCGCTCCAGCTTAAGCATGTACTTGTTGGTCAGGTTGCCGGGGAAGGTACGAATTGAGCTGTTGAAAGTCTGCACCACCCGGTTATAGCGTTGCCGCGCGACGTTGATGCGGTTTTCGGTACCTTCCAATTGATGCTGCAGGTCGCGGAAGTTCTGGTTCGCCTTCAGATCCGGATAGCGTTCTGCAACCACCAGCAAGCGGGACAGGGCGCCGGACATGCCTTGCTGTGCCTTTTGAAACCGCGCCACGCTGGCGGCATCGCCGAGCTGGCTGGCGTCGAGCTTGACCTGGCCGACTTGCGCTCGGGCTTGGGTAACCGCCTGCAGGGTCTCTTTTTCATGGGAGGCATAGGCCTTGACCGTTTCCACTAGGTTGGGAATCAGGTCGGCGCGGCGCTGATAGGTCGCTTCGACATCGGCCCAGGAGGCAAAGACCGCCTCTTCGTTTTCTTGAATGGTGTTGTAACCACAACCGGACAGCGACAACAAAGAAATGAGCAACAGAGGCCAGAGCAACAATGAGAATTTACGCATAGTGTGATCTCCTTGAGAAAATCGACGAATTTTCGTTAATATAGATAAGCATCATACGATTGTAAAGGTGGCATCTATGTTTAGGGTTAGTGACTTTAACACTCTTTCCTCGGGAATAAGAGATTATCTATGAGCAGACACTTGGTTCTGGTCGGCGGCGGCCACGCCCATATGACCGTGATGCTGAACCTAGCTGACTTTATAGGCAACGGCCATCGCGTGACCCTGGTCAGCCCAAGCCCCTACCATTATTATTCGGGCATGGGACCGGGGCTGCTTGGCGGTACCTATCGTCCTCAACAGGCACGCTTTCATATCCGCAAATTGGTGGAGAAACGTGGCGCCCGCTTTGTCGAAGATCGGGTAACCACCATCGATGCCGAGAAGCGCAGGCTGCGAATGGCCTCCGGTGATGTCCTCGATTATGATGTTGCCTCCTTCAATACCGGCAGCGGTGTGCCCCTTCAGGTGGCTGGGGCTCAGGGCGAAGGGGTGGTGCCGGTAAAGCCCATTGTCAATCTGCTGCAGGCCCGCCGGCAGGTGCTGCAAAACGTGGGAGGTAAAAAACAAAACCTATTGGTGGTGGGGGGCGGTCCAGCTGGTGTCGAATTGGCTGGTAACCTGTGGCGGCTGGTCAGTTTGGCCGGTGGGCAGGCACAGATCACCTTGCTGGCCGGTAGTAGGTTGCTGCACCGCTTCCCAGACCGGGTAAGGCAGCTGGCGTTGAAGTCTTTACGGGAAAGGGGCATGCAGGTGCTGGAAGGGGGACGTGCCTCCTCAGTGGCCAGTGGCCGGGCTGAACTTCACGACGGGCGTACCCTCTCCTACGATCTGGCGTTTATTGCTGCCGGTGTCGAACCGTCTCCTATCTATGGTGATTCGGGACTGCCCGTTGGTGAGGATGGCGGACTGTTGGTCAATAAGCAGCTGCAGTCGATCGCTCATCCCGAATTGTTTGGCGGCGGTGACTGCATCAGCTTGCAAGGGAAGCCTTTGGCCAAGCTGGGAGTCTATGCGGTGCGGCAGAACCCCATTCTTCATGCGAACTTGCTGGCGGCTCTCGAAGAGCGTCCGCTGATTTCTTTCAAACCGCAATCCCGTTATCTGCTTATCCTTAACCTTGGGAACCATCGTGGAATTATGAGTAAGGGGCGCTGGGCCTGGGAGGGGCGGCTTCCCTTCCTGTTTAAGGATTGGATCGACCGCCGATTCATGAAAACCTACCAGGTCTCTGGCGAGCTGAGTGAAGGCAACTGAAATCTGCACTTTTAATACAAGGCAATAAGAATGGGAATGATCGATTATTTCAAACCGGTAGCCACATGGAGCACCGATCAGGTACGCGCTTTTATCAAAGAGCAGCCAGACGGCAGCTACAACCTGGTCGATGTGCGCCAGCCCGGCGAGTACGAGCAAGGACATCTGCCCGGCGCCCAACTGATACCGGTCAAGACTCTGGATGAACGAGTGGCTGAACTCGACCCTGGCAAGCTGACGATTACCTATTGTGCCGCTGGCGTGCGCAGTCGGGCGGCGGCATCGGTTCTCAATAATGCAGGTTTCAAGGAAGTGTACAGCATGTCTGGTGGCATTAACGCCTGGGATGGTCTGGTGGCCGAAGGTGAGTTGGAAATGGGTACGGCCTGGTTCGCAACCGCTACGAAGGCAGAGGAATACCTCGCTCTGGCATGGTTGCTTGAAGACGGTGCCCGGCAGTTTTATGCCGAACTGGCCATGCATTTTCACGAAATCCCGGCGGGGGATTTCTTTAAGTGTCTGGTCGCTGCCGAAGATGCCCACAAGGAAACCCTGCATAACCTTTACCATGGCCTCAGTACCAGCTCCACCGGCGACGATTTTCCCGGCTCTGCACTTCCCGGCCTGGTCACTGAAACTATACTCGAAGGCGGTTTGCCATTGGCCGAAGCGCTTCGCTGGCTGCCTGGCAAGACGGCCCAACAGGCTTTGGAGCTGGCCATCAGTCTGGAAGTCAACGCTTGCGATCGTTATCAGATCATGAGCCGCGACGCCGTCGATCAAGAAGGCCGGCAGGCCTTTGAGTATCTGGCCCGCGAGGAGAAGGTCCATCTCGGTCTGTTGAGCGACGAACTCGACCGCTGGTTGGAGCACCACAGATAATCGGAGAAATCATCTTGATCCTCTGCTCTTTCGGCCTGTGTTCCTTCACCGATTTCGTACAGAACTAATCCAACGGGGAGGTATGATTATGTCTAATGCTCGACACGGTCTTAGTATCGGTATCGAAAGGGTCGGTCAAGAATTTTTCTAACCTTCACCGCCATAGGGAAACTGACCCATGAAGATTACGTACGGATTACGCCGATGATCGACGGCGCTCTGGCCGCGGTCAAGGACCCGCAGGTCAAGGTCTTTCTCGACGCCTCGGAATTACAGGGATGGGAGCTGCGGGCCGCCTGGGACGATTTAAAACTCGGTCTGAAATACGGCAACGCCTTCGTGAAAATCGCCATATTCGGCAGCAAAAAATGGCAGGAAGTCGCCGCCAAGGTCGGGACCTGGTTCATCAGCGGCGAAGTGAAGTTTTTCAGCGAGGCACAGGCTGCGCTGACCTGGCTGAGGGATGGAGACGACAGCTGACAGTGACTCATGCTGTCTGATTGACGTGGTCGGAGTGAAACGGTGGTGCAACGTTCAGTCACTATAACCCCTCGGCCAAGGCAATCAACCTACCCTGTTAAGGCGATTGCTCTAAAAAGCTATAGAGTATGGTAA
>MAXT01000016.1 GCA_001751225.1 Desulfuromonadales bacterium C00003107
ATATAGCCTGAGTAACGCATCCCCGTCCACCGCTAGCGTCTCCATCAGCTATTCAGATAGGCCGTTATGCTTTCGCCAAGGGTCTGGAAAATACGCCTGAATTCCTGCTCGTCCCTTTCGAGAAGGGTAATCCGTATGCCCTGCTCCATGGTGCAGAAGGAGGACAGGGGCACCACGCAGATACCGGTGGATGCCAGTAGATAATAGACAAAACGCTTGTCGAGAGAGACCTTCGGCTCGTCCACCAAACCTTCGACCAGAGTACGCACCTCGTCGATCTCGATGGGCAGGCTCTGACGATCGCTCAGCTGGCCTTTTTTAAATACCACGCTCATATAAAAAGCGCCGTTGGTACGATTGACCTTGATGCCGGGAACCCTCTGCAATATTTCGACGGCGATATTGGAACACTTTTCGTAGCGGTCCTTGCGTTCTTTCAGGAAGACCGGATACTGGGGGTGACTCAGCAACCTAGGAATAGCCTTTTGCGGCAGAGTGGTGGAACAGACCTCGACCATCTTGGCATCGAGGATGCTCTTCACGTATTGCTGAAACACTGGGTCCTTGTCGGCATTGTATACTTCCATCCAACCGCAGCGGGCGCCAGGCCAGGGCACTTCTTTACTGATGCCTTTAAGAGCCAGAGCCGGCACCTCACCGATGATATCCGAGAGCGGTTTGGTCGAGGCGCCATTATAAACAATATTGTGATAGACCTCATCGCAGATGATAAACAGATCATATTCACGGGCGATGGCGATCATCTCCTGCAGGATACGCTCTGGATAGACGGCGCCGGTGGGATTATCCGGATTAATGATGAGAATGCCGGAGATGCTCGGATTGTATTTCACGGACAGGCGCAGATCGTCCAGGTCGGGATACCAATGGTTGTCCGGGTCAAGGCGATAGGAGATCGGCTTGCTCCCGGCATGGGCGGCCTCAGCGGAGGAGTGGGTGGAATAGGTTGGGGTGGGACCGATGACGCGCGCTTCCCGTCGCAGAAAACCATAGACCTTCTGAATCGCGTCGCCGAGACCGTTGAAAAACATGATATCGTCAACGGTGATCTGGGTCTTGCCCCGGCGGTTAGTCCGCTCGGCCAGAAACTGGCGGGTTTCCAGTACGCCGCGGGTCGGGCTATAGCCGTAGGAACAATCCTGCATGACCAAGTCGGCAACAACTTCCTTCATCCATTGGGGAATTTTTTCTCCCTTGGCAATAGGATCGCCGATATTTTCCATATTAGTCTTGATGCCCATCTTCTGCAGCTTCTCGGCAATCTCGACGATGGCACGAATTTCATAGACCAGTTCCCCGGCCCCGATATGAACAATATTGTTGCGCATCCTTGCCTATCTCCTCCTGATAACGGATCTGCCCGCAACAGCGAAACAGCGCTCCGAAACAAAAAAGACCACGAGCTCAACGCGCCCATGGCCTTACTGACTGTTTAACGGTATCGAGTATCAGGCAGCAAAACGATGGACAGCGCAGAACCTGGCCGCCGCATTCATGCTACGCGCTGCCGCTGGACGACGATATCCCTGCCTGTTGATCACCATTCAGCCTCCTCGCGACCTATTCTTGCTTGGGTAACATAGCTCCCAAACAAAGTCAATCCTCTTGTCCTGGCAAAAGGATTTATCCACTGGCTCAATTATGCTATAAAACAACTACTTTTACTTCCAAGGAGTACGCATATTTCCATGTCCCTTTCTAAATTATTACGCATACTGCTGCTGGTTGCCGCGGGGCTGCTGGGCAGCATGATTCTCTGCCTGCTCGGCGCCTACTTGTATGTTTCGGCCCGCCTGCCCAAGGTCGAAACCCTGGCCGATTACCGACCACCGGTCATCACCCGCATTCTCGGCGACGACGGAGCGCTGATTGCCGAACTATATCGGGAGCGACGCATCCTGGTGCCGGTCTCCAGCATGCCGCGACAGCTGATCGAAGCCTTTGTGGCCGCCGAAGACTCCAAGTTTTATCACCATCAAGGTGTCGACCTGGGTTCCATTGCCCGAGCGGCCCTGAAAAACATCCGTGCTGGCGGTATCGTTCAAGGCGGATCGACCATCACTCAACAGGTCGCCAAAAGCCTGCTACTGACCCCGGAACGGAAGTTTTCCCGCAAGTTCAAAGAAGCGATTCTGGCCTGGCGCATGGAACAACACCTGACCAAGGAAGAGATTCTTTATCTCTATCTCAATCAGATTTATCTCGGCCACGGGGCTTATGGAGTTCAGGCGGCGGCGGAAAACTACTTTGCCAAGAACGTTGAGGAACTGACCTTGGCCGAATGCGCCATACTGGCCGGTTTGCCCCAGGCTCCAAGCCGTTACTCGCCCTATCGTCATCTGAAGAAGGCTAAGGATCGCCAACGTTATGTGCTGCAGCGAATGACGCAGGAGGGCTACATTCCTGCCGATGCCGCCGCCCAGGCCTTTAGCGAAGAGTTAGTGATTCTCCCACGGAACAAACCACAGATTCCCGGCGCCGCCTATTTTACCGAGCAGGTTCGCCGCTATCTGGAACAGACTTTCGGCAGCGAGCAGATCCTGACCGGCGGTCTGGAAGTTCATACCACCATGAATCTGGCTATGCAGCAGGCCGCGCAGCAGGCAGTACGAAACAATCTGCGCCGTCATGACCGGCGCCAAGGCTATCGCGGTCCGCTGCGTACTCTGGATAAACAGGAGCAGGAGCTGTTCCTTACCGAACAGACCGCCACCTGGCCCGAGGCGCCACCGGTTGGCGAACGTCTTGAAGGACTTCTGGTCAAAGGCAGCAAACAGAACCTGATGGTGCGAATCGGTTCTTACACCGGCCTCATACCCCGCAAGGAAACCACTTGGGCCGGCAATCTTCAAGTTGTGGCCGAAGACCAACCGGTAAAGATCGACAGCGATAAGAAACGCATCCAGCTGCCTGCCGGCTCGGTGTTACTGGTCGAGGTGGTTAAATCCCAGAAAGATGGTAAGCTCGGTCTGTCTCTCGCCCAGGAGCCTGAAGCACAGGCGGCCCTGGTGGCACTCGACCCCAGTTCCGGCGAGGTCAAGGCCATGGTCGGCGGCTACGATTTCAGTCAGAGCCAGTTTAATCGAGCCATTCAAGCCAAACGCCTGCCCGGCTCAGCCTTCAAACCCCTCATCTATGCCGCAGCTCTTGACAAAGGCTACACCCCGGCAACGATTGTTCTCGACACCCCCCTCATCTATCGGGAAAAAGGGGAGCAGGGACAAGAGAAGGAATGGAAACCGAAAAACTACCGGGGATCCTTTTCCGGACCGACGTCTATGCGCCGAGCCTTGGCCCGCTCCTACAATGTAGTCACCATCAAGATTCTTCAGGATATCGGTGTCCGTTACGCCATCGGCTATGCTAAAAAGCTCGGCATCGAATCTCCCCTTGCTGCCGACCTGACCCTAGCCCTCGGTTCTTCGGCCATTTCCCCGTTGGAGCTGGCAACGGCCTACAGCGTCTTCGCCAATGGCGGGGTCCGCTTTACCCCTAATTACATTTCTCGGGTGATCGATCGCAACGGCAAGGTACTGGAATCGGTCGACCCGGCCGATTTCCCCGAAGGAGCAGATGACCAGCAACAACTGATTCGTAACCCGTCCGAGCGAGTCATTTCGCCAGACACCGCCTATCTGGTCACCAACCTGATGGAGAGCGTGGTACAAAATGGCACCGGATTTCGCGCCAAGGCCCTGGGCCGTCCTGCAGCCGCAAAAACCGGCACTACCAACGACCTAAAGGATGCTTGGTTTGCCGGCTACGTGCCACAATTGATGGCTGTTTCCTGGATAGGCTACGATCAGGAACGTTCTCTGGGCAAGAAAGAGACCGGCTCCCGTGCAGCAGCACCGGCCTGGGTAGAGTTCATGAAAGTGGCGCTTAAAGATCTGCCTCGTCAAAATTTTCCCGTCCCAGACGGTATCGAGTTTCGTCCCATCGATCCGGATACCGGACTGCTAGCTCCGGAGGACGGCTCGGAAGTGTTTATCGAAGCCTTCGCCTCCGGCACGGCACCGACCCATTATGCCCTGGAAGACAAGCAGCCTAATGCCCAGGACTTTTTTAAGCTCGACCTAGAAGATCTCTGATCGTCCCTGGATCATTCCTAGGAAAACAAAAGCGCCGGCCTTTTCAGGCCGGCGCTTTTGTTTGAAAATACCATCACTAATTTGAATTCAGAGATTCCGTCTGGATACTCTGGATGGACACAGTGCCGTTTCCATATGGGAAACGAGCAATTTTTCCCAAGATCAAGGAAATCAAACGCTTGCGCGGAGGCGTAGCTGCTTACGCCGCACAAGCAAGCGTGAAGATTGACACCGAGATTGGGGAAAAGGGCCGTTTCCGGATGAAAACTAATTGGCCCGGTCAACGCCCCGCTGCGGACAATCTTTCAACAACGGACATTGAGAACAGAGAGGAATCGGAGCCTTGCAGAGTTGTCGTCCATGGAATATCAGCAGATGGGCGGCCTGCACCCAATGTTTGCAGGGCAACAGTTGACAGAGGTCCCCTTCTATCTTTTCCGGGTCCTGCTGATCGGTCCAGGCAAAGCGCCGGGACAGACGCTTGACATGGGTATCAACTACCATACCGGGGATACCGAAAACGTTACCAAGGACCACATTAGCCGTTTTGCGCCCAACACCGGGTAGCCGGACCAGTTCAGAGAGAGTTTTCGGTACCTGACCGTCGTGTTCATGCAATAACATCTGTGCGCAGCCGAGCAGGCTCTTGGCTTTGTTGCGATAAAAGCCCGTCGAGTGAACATCCTCTTCCAGGGTTGGTAAATCCGCCTCGGCCAAGGCCTGCACATTGGGATATTTAAGGAACAGTCCTTCGGTGACCTTATTGACCTGCACATCGGTACACTGGGCGGAAAGGATCGTCGCGATCAACAGCTGAAAGGGATTATCGTAGCGCAGGGCACAGTGAGCATCAGGGTAAAGTTGATACAACTGCTCGAGAATTCGGGCGACTTTTTTGCGCATGGCGGGTCTACCAATGGATCTGGCTGGCTGAAGTAATTTCATGGACAAGGCGACTTATCAACTCTGTCCACAAGGTTATGCACAGGCGGAGAAAGGGATTCGAAAGCCTTCCTAGCCTGGGGCTATCTCCATACGACGATTTTTTAATCTGTCGAGGCGCAGATAGTGACGAGGATCGGCTATCTGCACGGTGAAAGTAACGGGCAGATGGGTGGAAGCTTCTCGCGCCAGAGAGCTGTGCAGCACGGAACAGTCGAGGATGCGCAGGCCGCCCCGTAGGTAGCCCCGATCACGGCCCAACAGCGGAAAGCGGGCCGGATAGGTGGCACTCCAAAAAGGTGTCGGCGTACGCCGCAGGGTCCCTGGCAAGTTAAAGAGGAGAGCCGCGGCCAGAGGATCGGCAAAATCACCGATCACCATTTGCGGGCATTGGCTACTATGACGACCGAGCAGATCTCGGCCAAACAGGGCGCGGACCTGCTGTCGGTATTGATAAAATCCTGGGATGAGACGCAGATTGTACAGGTAGAAGCGCTGGCCGGCTAAATCGACATCGGCCCGCTGGCAGCTGCCCCCTCGAGCCAGACGATACTCCTGCACCCCCTTGAGGGGCACGAAGGACAACAAGGCGTTGCCGCCGATACGATCCTGGCCGAAGCTCTGCATGCCGAGTTGAGCCGCCAAATAGGCTAGTTGGCTTCGATCCTCTGCGCCGTTTACATCCTGCAGGGCAACCAGATCAGGCGCTACCTGCCGTATGACCTCGACGATACGCTCGGGTTCGGTTCGGTCGTCCCCTCCGCGGCAGCGGTGGACATGGTATGTCATGACCCGAATCGCTTTCACCGCCAGCACCTCGGCCATGGCCGTTAGTGATCAGGAAAACTCCGCTTTCAATTCTCGATGCATCAGTTCCCGCACGGCTGTACGCGGGTCTTTATCTTCGTTAAGAATCAGGTACATCTGCTCAATGATAGGCACCTCAACACCGAGCTTTTGCGCGAGCTGGTAAGCCGAGAGGGTGGTTTGGACCCCTTCGGCCACCATCTTCATCCCCTTAAGAATTTCCGCCAGTTTGCGTCCTCGGCCGATTTCCAGACCGACAGTGCGGTTACGGGACAGATCGCCCGTGCAGGTCAAGACCAGGTCTCCCATGCCGGCCAGACCGGAAAAAGTGGTGCGATTGGCACCCTTGGCCAGACCAATACGTGTCATCTCTTCAAGGCCGCGAGTAATCACCGCCGCCCGAGTATTACAACCATAACCGAGACCGTCACAAACCCCCGCCGCCAGAGCAATCACGTTCTTCAGGGCGCCACCCAATTCCACGCCGATCACATCATCTTGGCGGTAGAGGCGAAAATACTCGCAGCTGAACAGTTCCTGAACAAAATGGGCCACCTCGTCAGAGGCGGCAGCCACGGTCAGGATTGTTGGTATCTCGGCAGCCACTTCCCGAGCAAAGGTCGGGCCGGACAGATAAGCCACCCGCCGACACTTCTCTGCCGGCAGCACTTCTTCGATAATCTCCGACATGATCATCAGGGTGCTGTTTTCAATACCCTTAGCAGCGGAAACCAACAGGGTGTCGGCAGCGATGTGCGGTTCCGCCGCCTGCAGCACCGAGCGTAATACCTGGGAGGGCGAAACCAACAGCAGCATCTCCCGACCGATTACCGCCTCGGCGAGATCGCTGGTAAAGGCAAGCTTGGCATCGAGGGTGAAACTAGGAAGATAAAGGTCGTTCATGTGCGACTGCCGCATCCGTTCGACCAGGTCCTGCTCATAGGCCCATAACGTTACCGAATGGCCCTGTTTAGCCAGCAGATCCGCCAGCGCTGTGCCCCAGCTTCCCGCGCCGATTACCCCGATATTCATAGCTTTTCTCCCCTCAAGTGGCCTTGCGTTTTTTATGAATCCGCTGCCGAACCTGCTTTATTCTTTTCTGCAATACTTCCGGTTCCCGATAACGGCCTTCCAACTCCTGAAGGAGAGTTAGAGCCGCCTGCAGCTCGCCCCGTTCCTCTTTAACCACCGCCAATCCATATAACGCTTCCAGATAGAAGGGGCTGGCCGGGTATTCTTCTGCCACTCGGTGGTAAACGAAGGCCGCCTCTTTCTGAGCCCCTTCCAGGGCGTAGGTTGAGGCGATACGAAACAAGACTTCGGCGATACGCTCGCTGTGCGGATAATTTTTTAACAGACTTTCGAATTCGATGCGTGCCTGTTCAAAATTGTTTTGCCTAAAGTAGGTATCGGCGATCTCATACTGCAGCCCTTCACCGTCAACGCTGCCGCCGTCAAGCAACTTCTGATAGCCGGTTAACGCCCGGTCATATTCGCCCAGTCGATATTTGTATATATCTGCGGCGCGGAGCTGGGCTTTGCGCTCTGTCTCATGGCCAGGATAATCCCGCTCCACCAGCAGATAAGCCAGCAGCGCTTCGCGGTCCTGATTAAGGTTAAACTGCAAAATTTCACCGGCTAGCAACAGCGCCTGCGGCGCAAATTTAAATCGAGGATGATGCTCGTACAGATGACGGAATTTACTGTAAGCCCGACTGTACTCTCCTCGCAATAACAATGCTTCGCCGCGATCAAACTGACGCTGCGGAATACGGTTAAAGTTCCAATGGTACATCCCTGCTGCAGCTATTATCAACAATAACGCAGCACTCAGCGCCAGCAGAAGTTGAGAGCGTCCGTTATTTTTCTTCCGGCGCTTCTTCTCCTCCATCAAAATCGTCTTCTGCAGCTTCTGTATCTCCATCGGCCTCATCCTTTTCGGCCAGCTTGGCGACCGCCACGATCCGTTCCTCGCTTTCGAGGACCATCAACCGCACCCCTTGCGTGTTGCGGCCGATGATGGACAGATCGCAGACCCCTGTGCGCAGCACCTTGCCACGGTCGGTAATGAACATCAGGTCGAAATCTTCATTGATCAGCTTGATATCAACCACATGGCCATTGCGGTCAGAGGTTTTTATGGTGATGGTACCCCTGCCACCTCGCCCCTGCAAGCGGTACTCATCAAGATTGGTGCGCTTGCCGTAACCATTTTCTGTGATCGTCACCAAAGTGGCAGAGGTCGCATCGGAAACCACCTCCATGCCGATCAACCTGTCGTCCCCTTCGAACTGCATGCCTCGCACGCCACGAGATGTACGTCCCATAGCCCGCGCATCCTTTTCGGCAAAGCGAATCGCTTTACCGTTGCGGCTGGCCAGCAATACGTCCATAGAACCATCGGACAGTCGGGTCGAAACCAGCCGATCCCCTTCGTCGATGGTCAAGGCAATAATACCGCCGGAGCGAGGGTTGGAATAGGCCATCAGATCAGTCTTTTTGACGATGCCATTTTGAGTGGCGGTAATGATGTACTTACCTTCGCTGAATTCCTTGACCGGCAGGATCGAGGTGATATTTTCGCCACTAGCCACTTGCAGCAGGTTGACAATCGCCTTGCCACGAGCGGTCCGGCCGCCCTGGGGAATCTCGTGTACCTTGAGCCAGTAAACCTTACCTAAATCGGTGAAAATCAAAATGTAGGAATGAGTCGAAGCGATGAACAGCTGTTCGACGAAATCCTCTTCCTTGGGGCGCATGCCGGTCTTGCCCTTGCCACCGCGGCGCTGAGCACGATAAAGAGAGACGGGGTTACGCTTGATATAGCCGGTGTGCGAGACGGTCACCACCATATCCTCGTCAATGATGAGGTCCTCTAGGGACAGCTCGCCGGTAGCTTCGACGATTTCGGTGCGGCGCGCATTGCCGAACCGCTCACGGATATCGAGCAGTTCCTGCTTGATGATACTGAGAATTTCCACTTCGCTGGCCAGAATCTCCTTGAGACGGGCGATCTGGGCCATTATTTCCTGATATTCGGCAATTATTTTATCCCGCTCGAGACCGGTCAGGCGATGCAGGCGCATATCGAGAATGGCCTGGGTCTGCAAAGCGGTAAAAGAGAATCGATCGATAAGACGCTGCTTAGCCTCGGCCGGACTGCTCGAACTCTTGATGATGGTGATCACCTCGTCGAGATTCTCCAGAGCGATCTTCAAGCCTTCCAGGATATGAGCCCGAGCTTCGGCTTTTTTCAGCTCAAAGATACACCGCCGAGTGACGATCTCTTTACGGTGATCCACAAACCGATCCAACACCTCGCGCAGAGCCAGAACCCGAGGCTGGCCGGAGACGATGGCCAGCATGATGATACCGAAAGACGACTGCATGGCGGTCATCTTATAGAGCTGATTAAGGGTCACCTCGGGGATGACGTCCCTTTTAAGCTCGACCACCACGCGAATCCCGTCCCGATCCGATTCGTCCCGCAGATCGGAGATCCCCTCGATCTTCTTGTCCTTGATCAGATCGGCGATTTTTTCGATAAGGCGCGCCTTGTTGACCTGAAAAGGAAGTTCCGTGACCACTATCTTTTCACGGCCGGTGCGGCGGTCCTTTTCCACCAGGGCCCGGGCCCGCATCTTAATGATGCCGCGCCCAGTGCGGTAGGCCCGGTGAATTTCTTCTCGACCGAGAATGAACCCGGCCGTGGGAAAATCCGGTCCGGGGATCAGCTTCAACAATTCCTCAAAGGTCAGAGTCGGGTCATCAATAACCGCGATCAGACCGTCGATGACCTCGCCGAGATTATGGGGAGGTATTTTGGTCGCCATGCCGACGGCGATCCCTTCTGAGCCGTTGATCAGCAAATTAGGAAATTTGCAAGGCAGCACCAATGGTTCTTCCAGGGAGCCATCGTAGTTCTCGCCAAAATCGACCGTTTCTTTATCCAGATCGGTCAGCAGTTCATGGGCCAGGCGATCCATGCGCACCTCGGTGTAACGCATGGCAGCGGCTGAATCGCCATCCACAGAACCGAAGTTTCCCTGGCCGTCGACCAAGGGATAACGCATGGAAAATTCTTGAGCCATACGGACGATGGTATCGTACACGGCGGTGTCGCCATGGGGGTGATACTTACCAATGACATCACCGACTACACGCGCCGACTTCTTGTAAGGCTTATTATAATCATTATTCAGCTCGCTCATGGCGAACAACACCCGTCGATGCACCGGTTTCAGACCATCGCGAATGTCGGGCAGAGCCCGGCCGATAATGACACTCATGGCATAGTCCATATAGGACTTGCGCATCTCGTCTTCGATATTGACGCTAACCTTGTTCTGTTCCGAAAGCATCCAAATCCTCCGGGGGTTCACTAGATAACCCCGTAAATAGTCTATTCCTACGCCCGTTCCTTAAACGTCGAGATTGGCGACGTTAAGAGCGTTGTTCTCGATAAACTCGCGGCGGGGCTCAACCTGATCCCCCATCAGCACGGTGAATATCTCGTTGGCTTCCACCGCGTCCTCTACCTTAACCTGGAGCAAAATCCGTTTGTCCGGATCCATGGTTGTCTCCCACAACTGGTCGGGATTCATCTCACCAAGACCCTTGTAACGCTGAATATAGATCCCCTTGCGGGCCCGGGCCAAGAAATAATCGAGCAACTCCTGGCGATTGGTCACGGTGCCCTCTTCATTCCCTTCTTTAGAGATAAAGGCCTTTTCGTCACAGCAGACATCGGCCACCAAACGGTGAGCCTGCAGCAGCAAACGATACTCGTGGGAAGAAAGGGTTTCCAACACCGGTTTGTCGATGCGGGAACGGATATTACCGAAGGTGAACAGGATACGCTGTGGATCCTGCAACAATTCAAAGGTGGCCTTTGGCTCGGCGGTTCGCAAGGTCTCGACC
>MAXT01000017.1 GCA_001751225.1 Desulfuromonadales bacterium C00003107
CACAAGCAAATGTGCAGATTGACGCAGAGCTTGGGGAAAAGGGCCGTTTCCGGATAGAAATTAATTCAGTAATCGACCATCGAACTTAACAGGACTGGACCGATAGTACTCGAATATTTTCTACCCAAAAGGAGCTAGCAGTTATGGAGAATATGATTTGAAAGGAAATACGAGATGATGCTTAAAGGTGGATTAAAAAGGCTTATAAAGGGTGCACCTAGTTCTTTTCTTGTCTCTGGGCCAACGCCCAAGCCCCCATTATTGTATACAGGACATGGTGGCGGTCTTTCTCAGACAGATGGCGGATCATCAATACAACGGCTTCTTCCATGGCAGTGAGTGTCAAGTCTTCCACCGGTGTTTCAGCACGAAGCTTGTCTATGACAATTTGCGTCAACCTCGGGTCCAGGCTGTCGCTTTTTTGCGACAAATCAGCCTTTATTTCTGGCAAGGTTTCACCGGTAATGAGCCAGTTCAGAGAAACGCCGCAAACATGGGCAACTTTAGCCAAAGCGGCGGCATTGGGTTCATTCAGGCCCTTGACATATCCCGAAACGGACCCTGCGGAAACTCCCAATTCGGAGGCCAGAGCACGCTGTGTGAGTCCTGCCCTTTCCAAGGCCTGTTTAATCCGTTGGCCGATAACTCCCTTATTGACTTTCATGTTGTTTATATAAGCTTCAGATCTACCTTTGTCAATATTTTTTAATTTTTATGAAGACTTCCTATTTTTCTCAAAACCTGCCATTTCCCTACAGAAAATCATAGTTTTCCAAACATACCCCCTCTTTTAAATTCAATAAAACAGCATTCCGTCTTGACAATTCAGAATTACCGAATATTATATTCGGCATACCTGAACCCGGATTGAACAAATACAATCGTCAATAGCTTCCGTAATTGCCAAGAAAACCTCTCCTGCTCCCTCAGGCACTACCTGAATTTGACTTCGCTGAGGATGGTCAGGAGCTTGTCGTCAAGCTTTATCAAACTTTACAGGGAGGGAATCATGAAAACACCTATCGCGGTAATTGGCATTGGCTGCAGATATCCCGGAGGCGCTGACTCACCGGAAGCCTTTTGGAGTCTGGCATGCAACGGTACTGATGCCATTAGAGATGTTCCAGCGGACCGCTGGGACTCTAGGCTATTTTTCAGTCCGAATGTTCAAAAACCCGGCAAAGCCTATGTGCGCAAGGCTGGATTTCTCAAAGAACCTCTGTTCGACTTCGACGCCCTGTTTTTCGGTATTTCACCGCGAGAAGCCGATGTACTTGACCCGCAACAAAGGCTTTTATTGGAAGTGGCCTATGAAGCGATCGAGGATGCAGGACTGCCACTTGAAAAGCTGAAACACTCCCGAACCGGGGTCTTCATCGGTGGCTTCACTCTGGATAATATGCTGGAGCAACTGAATCTCTCCAACCTCGATCTTACGGATTCCTTCACCCCCGCCTCCCTTACCATGACCATGCTTTCAAACCGCCTCTCGTATACCTTCGGCCTGCAGGGTCCGAGCATGACCATCGATACGGCCTGCTCCTCGTCTCTGGTGGCCACCCACCTCGGCTGTCAGAGTATCTGGACAGGCGAAAGCGAGATGGCCATCGTCGGCGGCGTCAACGTTCTGCTGCGACCGGAGTTTTTTGTCATGCTGGCAAAGGGCAAGTTCATATCGACCCACGGCCGCTGCAGAGCCTATGACCAAGGGGCCAGCGGCTATGTCCGAGCCGAAGGCGCAGGCACCGCGATCCTCAAACCTTTACCCAAAGCCATTGAGGACGGAGACCACATCTGGGCGGTCATTCATAACACAGGGGTCAATCAGGACGGAACAACGGCAGGGATCTCTTCACCCAATCAATTTGCCCAGGAAGCCCTGCTAAGACAGGTGCTACAGGACAGCAGTATCTCCCCCGGAGACATTCATTACGTAGAAGCTCACGGAACCGGAACCCAGGCCGGCGATAGAGCGGAAACAACTGCCCTGCACAATGTGCTGGCAGAAGGAAGGGGCCCTGACGAGAAGTGCCATGTAGGTTCCATCAAAACCAACATCGGTCATGCGGAATCCGCCGCCGGTATCGCCGGACTGATCAAAGCTATTCAGGTCGTTGGCCACGGCAAGATTCCACCGAACCTCCATTTTGAAACACCGAACCCGGAAATCCCCTTCGACAAGATGTGTATCAAGATACCGACCCAACTGGAAGACTGGCCTAACCCTGAGGCAAGGAGACTAGCCTGTGTCAGCTCCTTCGGTTATGGCGGCACCAACGCCGCCGCAGTACTCGAAGCTCCACCGCAGATCACCCCAGACAAAACTCTTCCAGCGGGGGACGACGAGGAGCCAGTCCTCGCCGTTATCCCCATCTCAGCACGAAACCGTTCAGCCCTAAAGGACTTGGCCAAACGCTACGCCGATTACCTGGAGGAGCAACCCGATATTTCCTGGAACGACTTGCTGCACACCCTCTCCCATCGTCGGAGCCAATTCAAACATCGCGCCGCCTTCTTGGCCTCAAATGCCACAACCCTGCAGCAAAGCCTCAGTGAGTTTGCCCAGGACGGTATGCCCAGCGGGGCTTCCACCGGCGATGCATCGAGCGATGCCGCCCTACCGCTAACATTTGTCTACACCGGGATGGGTCCCCAGCACCCAGGTATGGGCATGGAATTGTTTCAGCAGGAGAAAGTGTTTCGCGACACCATGCTCCGCTGTGAAGAGATTTTCAAGGAACTATCCGGTCGCTCCATTCTAGATGAGATTCGCAAAACCGGGCCAGACTCCCGCATGGGGGACACTCGTATTTCGCAACCGGCCAACTTTTTCATCCAGGCCGCCCTCACCGATCTCTTGGCGTCGTGGGGCATCCGTCCCGACATCGTGGTCGGACACAGCGTCGGCGAAGTAGCCAGCGCTTACGCATCGGGGGCCCTTTCCCTCAAGGACGCCCTGCTGGTCAGCTATCACCGTGGCCGCCTGCAACAGACACTCTCAGGAACCGGCAGTATGCTGGCAGTAGAACTGACCGAAGCTGAGGCGCAAGAACTGCTAAACGAACTTCCCGAAGTGTCCATCGCCGCCATCAACGGTCCATCCTCCCTCACACTGGCCGGCGATACTCAACAACTGGAAACCGCCCAGTCCATACTGAAAGAGATGGACCGCTTCAACAAATTCATGAAGGTAACCATTCCCTTCCATTCGCCGAAAATGAACGCCATCGAGCTGGAACTGGAAACCGCTCTGCGGAGTCTGACGCCACAACCGGCTACGATACCTCTCTATTCTACCGTCAGCGGAACACGCCTTAACGGCCCTGAGCTCGACGGCGAGTACTGGTGGCTCAATGTTCGCCAAACCGTCCGTTTCGCCGAGGCGGTCGGCAACATCGCCGCAGACAACCAGGATTGCAACTACCTAGAGATCGGACCGCACCCGGTCCTTCGCGCCTCCCTGCTGCAATCCCTCAATGAAACCAAAACAACCGGCAAACCGGTACAGACACTAAACCGCAAGACCGAAGAGGTAGCCACCCTGCGACAGTCCCTGGGAGAGCTCTTTTGCCTGGGTTATGAGCCTCAATGGGAAGAGCTTAGCGCAGCGAAAGGCCGCTACATCAAACTGCCCCGCTACCCCTGGCAACGGGAAGAACACCGAATTCGGCGAACCGCCAGGGCTCAAAATCAACTCCAGACGGCAAGCGAACATCCTCTACTAGGCTGCCAGGTTGACACTGCCGCCCCAAGCTGGCAGGTGGAAATCGGCGGAGAGCTACATCCCTACATCGAAGATCACCGTGTTTCAGGAGAAGTCGTGGTTCCCGGGGCCGCCTACCTCGAAGCCGGCCTTGGCGCCCATAAAGTCCACAGGGGTTCTGAACCCTGCGTGCTGGAAAACCTGGCCTTCCACAACATGCTGGTACTCGATCCACAGACGTCGACCCGCATGTCGGTAACGGTCGACCCGAAAACCGGGCGCTATGAAGTTCACAGCCGACCAACGGAAGATCATGCCACCTGGACCCTCCATGCCACCGGCACCATTGCCGACGGAGGACCAAAACAGCAGCAGGTCGATCTGATCTCCCGCCAAGCAATCTGCACGGAAGCGCAAGCCATCCCGGACTTCTACGAAAAACTTTCCGATATGGGCCTGGTCTACGGACCGTCCTTCCAAACCGTTGCCGGCTTGCATATTAGCCCCGATGGTCAGGCTGTCCTGGCGAGAATCGAAAGCCAAATTCCTAAGGAAGAAGATTATCTGCTACATCCGACCCTGATCGACGGTACCTTTCAAGCCCTAGTGACCCTGGCTCAGGGTCAAGACGGCGAAGGAGCAGGCCCCATGGTTCCCGTGGCCATCGACCGATTCGCCTTCCACCGGCCGCCCACAGGCACCTTCTATGCTTTTGCGGCACTTACTCATTGCGATGAACAACAACTGACGGCCGATCTCAGCTTTTTTGAAGAGAACGGTGAAGTGATCGCCCACCTGCAAGGCGTCAAATGCCAGCGCGTCATGGCTCAGGACCAGGCACGGGAAGACCTGGAACAGTATTTTTATGAACATGCCTGGGTACCGGAAGTCTTAGACGAACTATCCCCGCGCCAGGGGGTGGATCAGGAACAGTGGCTGATCCTCGGAGATCGGACTGCGGCGGAGCCGATCATCGAGGAATTCTCCCGGCGGGGGATCGAACACCTGCTCGTGGAAAGGGGAGAAAAAACCTGCCTAAAAGGGGAGTCGCCCATATTGCGCCCCGACGATCTAAGCGGAATGATGGAACTCGTCGAGATGAAAGCGCAATCGGGGCTAACCCATGTTCTTCATCTCTGGAGCCTGCATCCATCACCGCAAGACGATTTGCAGAGCCAGATCGTCGCCGGAACCATGCCCTTGCGGAACCTTGTTGAGGCATTGCGAGCTAATCTTGGACAACAGCCACTGAACATCATTTCCGCCACCCAGCAGGCCCATGTGGTCGCCGACGGCGACAGGGGGCAAAACCTAGCGGCCGCTCCGATCAGTGCTTTCGCTCGATTGGTCGAAAACGAATACGTCAACATCCGTTTTCAACATATGGACTTTGCAAACCAAACCAACTTTCACAGTCTGGCGGCGAGCCTGCTGCTCGCCGACAGTCACGAAAGGGAGATTGCAGTAAGATCCGAAACCCTATGGCTACGGCGACTCAAGCGGGCTCCGTTTCTCGGTGCCGCGGAAAAATGCGCAACGCATCTCTGCAACTGTGCCGACAACTGTGTGGAATTGCAGCCCCCTGCTGCCCAGGATGAGCAGCCGGTGCTATTTCGCGAAACAGCCCGCATCGAACCAGGTCCACAAGAGATGGAGATTCGGCTACACAGTGCATCTCTGCAGCCAAGCCAACTTTCAAACTCGGCCAAGTCCGACACCAAACAGCCTATCAACTTTTCCGGAATCGTCACCAAGACAGGAGAAGGCGTCGACCATCTGCAGGTCGGAGATAACGTCATGGGAATCGGACACGGCCCCCTGCGCTCCTTTTACATGGCACCGGCGCAAACAGTGATCTTGAAACCACAAGGCGTATCGGCTCTGGCAGCCACCGGGCTGACAGAGCTGCTCGGCGCGTATCATGCCCTTAGCAAAATTGCCAGGCTGAAGAGGGGAGAGAGGCTGCTGATCTGTAATGCCGCGAGCCCTGAGGGACTAGCTGCCATTAAGGTCGCAAACTGGATCGGTGCCGATGTTTTTGCCACTACCGACTCTATGGAAACAGCCCAGGATCTGAAAACACAGGGAGTTGGAAAGGTATATACCACTCGCGGCCCGGCTCTCGATGAAGAGCTGGCAGCGGACACTCAGGGAAAGGGCCTTGACGTGGTGTTAACTATGACCTCAACCAAATCCCTGACCGGAAATTTCCGGTCATTGGCCTCCTGCGGCCGGATCGTAGAGATCGGATCGCGACAACCACAGGAGGATCTCCATCTCCCCCAGATCGCCTTACAAAAAAATCTAATTTTTGCTAGCGCGGACATTAACCGCCTACTGGTCGAAAAACCCCGTCAGTGCAGAGACCTGCTTGCAGAGGTGGCCGCCCTCCTGGCTGATGGCTGCCTAAGCTCCCTACCGGTCACTGCCTTTGCCGCCGATCAACTCGATGCTGCTCTCGACCCCACCAGCCTTCCCCTTGGCGGCCTGGCCATCACCTTCGAAGGAACGGAAGTTCAAGCCGAAACCGATACCTGCGAACCCCTATTTCGTGAGGATGGAACCTATTTGGTAACCGGTGGCACCAAAGGATTCGGCCTGGAGGTCGCCAAGTGGATCGCCGACCAGGGCGGCGGCACCCTGCTATTGGTTAGTCGCAGTGGCGCCGACGAAACCACCCTGCAAGCCACCAGCGAAATGGAAGCGACCGGTACCCAGGTAGTCACCCGGGCTGGCGACATCGGCGATGAATCGGCAATCGAGAAACTGATCGCCGAGACCGGACAGGCGCTGCCGCCGCTGCGGGGGGTGTTCCACGCCGCCGTGATCCTGGAAGACGCCCTGCTGGCCGATCTCACCGCCGAAAGCCTTGCCCGCACCCTGCACGCCAAGGTCGGGGGCCTTTTGCATCTCGATAAACACACCCGGAAATGCCCGCTGGAAGTCTTCATGACCTTCTCTTCGGTATCGGCATTGATCGGCAACACCGGTCAGACCTCCTACGTGGTGGGCAATGCCTTCCTCGATGCTTTCGCTCATTATCGCCGCAGCCAGGGGCTGCCCGCCACCAGCATCAATTTCGGCGCCATCTCTGATGTCGGCATCCTCAAAAAACGCGCTCACATTGAAGACTTCTTCCGCCGCCACGGGGTCCACAGCATGAAACCCCTTGCCACCTGCCAGCTGCTAGGCCGCGTTCTGCGGGCGGACCTCGCTCAAGCCGGGATCTTTGACGTCGATTGGGCAACCCTTTCCATGGCCATGCCGATCGTTCAGTCTTCGCCGGTCTTCGATGAACTACTAACGGACCGCGACCGAAACGGTGCTGGCGAGGACGGTCAACTGGCCGCTCTGCACAGCCAGCTTGCCGAACTTGAACCGGAGAAGCAAAGCCAGTGGCTCCACGAACAGATTGCCCAGGAGGTCTCGCAAGTGCTGGGCCTTTCTGCAGCCCAGATCGACATCAACGAGCGCTTTGCCAATATGGGCATCGATTCCCTTTCAGCCGTGGAATTGGGTGTCGGCCTGCGCGAAACCCTCGGGGCCGAATTCTCGACGGTCAACCTGCTCAATATTGCCTCGATAAACCGGCTGGCAACAGAAATCCACGACAAGCTCGGGCTTTATACCCCCGGCGGTTTCAAGTTCGAAGTGCA
>MAXT01000018.1:0-555 GCA_001751225.1 Desulfuromonadales bacterium C00003107
ACGGATTTTCACAAGATTTCTGTGTCAATCTTGTGTAAGTGTCAATCTTGTGTAATCTTGTGTAATCTCGTGGTTTTTTCACCTCACCTAAACACATACATCTGTAATTAATCTGTGGCTGACAATGGCTTTTAGCCACAGATGAACACTGATTTCCACAGATTGAGGTTTTTATGTATGTTTTTCAGAAAGACTGAAGACGAGTCTTACCATGCTTTTTGGAGTGGATACGGATTTCCCTATTTCTGATGCTTTCTGTGGCTGCTAACGGTAGCTCCCTCGCGTATGCGAAAAACGCGGGTGTATCCCTCTCAACTTTGCGACCTTGCGTTAGATCAGAGGAACGAGAAAGACGCAGGGGCGCAAAGATTGGAAACCACAGAATCCATCGGAATCAGAAAATTTTGTCCCATGACCGGTGCGGCAGGGGTGGCGGATGCTGACCTGACGTCAACGCTGACACTGCAGCCCGGCAGTTGCCCCCCACATCGCACCGCTATTCAATAACCCATTTCAGCAGGTCAACCCCATCATTCACAGCTCAACGGGTATCCT
>MAXT01000018.1:599-1522 GCA_001751225.1 Desulfuromonadales bacterium C00003107
CGCATCGTAGACATGGTTCAACAGCAGCGCAACGTCTGACATATCCACATCACCTGCGCAATTGACGTTTCCACGTTTCACGGACTGTGCAGCCCCATCTGTCCACGTTGCCGGATGGACCGTTTCACCAGCGATCAGCCGCTCGATACCCTCTTCGCCTGCGAAGTGCAGCGGACTCGTACTTGCACCTGCACTCGCATCCGTTCCGGTACGGTTGCACTCCAGAGTGATTGTTGCGAGTAATAGTCCGGTGCCGCTCGATTCGTTCAGATCCGTTCCGCCGATGTAGACATGGTCCGTGTGGTGTCTCCAATCCGCGTACGTCGGTGTGATGCCCCCTGCGAAACGCACACCGGTTATGTTCACGGATTCGTAATCGAACTCAACAATCGTCGACCATGTGTCGATCTCGTCGGTCGCATCGAGCATGATTTGGACGGTCGCATTGCCGCATTCGGGTAGGTACACCGTCTGCGGCTCAAAGTAGACGTTGTTCTCTCTCGATAGTGCCAATGCTGGCGATGCCGACACTGCAAGAAGCAGTGCCAGCGTCAGCATCGGTGCCAGTGCCCCGGAAAATGCCGATATGGTTCTGGTGTTCATGGCATGCACCCCTTTCTCGGTCACGGTGTTGCGATTTGACGGCAGCTAAGCGGATACTGTTCCGGGCTTATGATGTGCGCTGCCAGCAACTTGACATCCGCCACATCGATTTTACCATCGCCGGTGACATCGCCCGCGTATTCGTCGATCGGGTATTCATCCGGATCAGCCACGTGGTTCAGCAGCAGTTGCGCATCAAGGACGTTTAGGGTGCCGTCTCTGTCGAGATCGCCACACATCGCCCGAATCAGCGGCATGTAGTCCTGATTCGAGCCGCCCGAAATCGCATAGCTAAAATCACCGAAACCATCACAATCGCC
>MAXT01000018.1:1603-1831 GCA_001751225.1 Desulfuromonadales bacterium C00003107
CCGTCGTCAGCCGCGTTCTGGGCGTTTGCGAGGTAGTTGTCGTAGATCAGATTCCCGTTTGAGGATAGTAGATCGATTCCGATCTCGTTACCAAAGAGAACGTTTCCTGTGATCACTGCCCCGCTCAGAGCACTCAGACGAACGCCGCCCGCATTGCCCCTGATCCTGTTTTGGGTTATGTCAACTCCGCTCGAGGGGTCCGGATCAATGGTCAATGCCGCAGCCATA
>MAXT01000018.1:1843-2768 GCA_001751225.1 Desulfuromonadales bacterium C00003107
CCCCTTCCGTGTCCACAACATCCCCCACCAGGTCCCCCATCGCTCCAGGAATCATGCAAACGGCGGGCGGTGCACCTGCACAATCAGGCGACGCACCAACACGCACGGCGTCAGAGGTGGCACCAGGTGCACTATTGGCACCAATACCGACACCGACACCGGCATCGACACCGCGGATGTGGGCGCGAGTGCCGGTTCCGGATTCAATCACGACCCCGTAACCGCTATTGTTGGCAACCACGTTGCCCGTAATTACGAGGTTCGCAAAGCCGCACGCCTTAATGCCGTGCGCAGAACCCAAAGCAGCGTTCTCTGCTATGTAGTTCTCAGAGACGGTTGCTCCGGAGCCTTCATCCAGATAGACGCCACATCCCGCATCACCGCTGACTCCATTGTCAACAAGCCGGTTCTTCGCGATATTCAGATTGGAAGATGACATTGCAGTGCATATTCCGTGATATGCGTTATGAGACACGACATTATCCAATATCGTCGTATCAATGGATGCATTGTAGACATACGCCCCCTGATAGCCGTTGTATACCAGGGTGTTGTTTCGTATCGTTGTGTTGTTGGCACCCCACGGCACGATTCCGTGCCCCTCGTAGAGCGTGTCGCCGCCGTTGTATGATGCATTATTCCGATCGACTACGGTGTTATTCGAATAATACATGCGTATGCCTTCCCAGTTGTTGTGACTTGCGGTATTCCCGGTTATCTCGTTGCCATCCGAGTAGCAGACAGAGATTCCCATATATTGCCCTGTGAAACTGGCAGAATTCCCGGTTATCTCGTTATCATCCGAGTTATACAGGTAGATGCCATACATCTCGTTTGAATCAACAGCGTTGTTCAGGATTGTGTTGCGATCCGAAGAACCCAGGGATATGCCGCGCTCGTTGCCTGTGACATTGTTCTCAGAGAT
>MAXT01000018.1:2794-5407 GCA_001751225.1 Desulfuromonadales bacterium C00003107
GTGAACCCGGCGATACTCACACGATTCGCATTCACATCAAATACGTGCTCACTTGCATCCGCCGCCACAACGATGCAGTCCGGGGATCCGTTCTCTGATCTGATCGTCAGGCGTCTGTTGATATGGACATTCTCGAGATATGCACCATCCTCGACCTCAATTGTGTTCCCGTGCAGAGTTCCCGGGTCAGCGACCGCGTCCTGAATCGTGTAGAAGTCCTCTTTTGTTCCGATGTTATGAACCTGTGGCACAGGGATTGTGCCCGCGTTATTCAGAAGCGGTGCATGTATGCCGGAACCTGTGACATACGCGTGAACGCGGTCGTTCGCTGTGTCAACACCGGCGTTTGAGACCGGAATCCAGGAGCCTCCGCGAACACAGTTCCACATCATGAGTGTGGACTCGTTTTCTGCGAGATCAGAGTTGCCGGGGTCGCCGGGGTCGTCAAAGTCGCTGTAGCTTACAACGAGATGCATGCACCCTCCGCTCTTGCAGGACACGTTGACAGACCGCGAGATGTTCAGCCAGCCGTCGGGGGCGGGCGGGAGCACGTCCACGCCCTTAACCGAGACATCACCGGTTCCGGTGAAGGAGATTGTTGTCCTATCGCCATACAGGAGCTGGTTGTCCATGAACGTGTTGCCATGCGAGTACTGGGAGACGCTTATGTCCCATTCAGAGCTGTTTGAGATTCTGTTATCGGATATCGTGCTGTTGTTCGTCCAGCTGACCTCAATTCCACATCTGGCAGACGAGTCGATCGTGTTGTTTCGGACAGTTGTGAACTCAGACTGGAACCGGAGACAAATTCCCGAACCATTGTTGTTCTGCAATGTGTTGTTACAGATCATGTTGTGGATGCAGTTACCGACCGAGATTCCATAGCCGTTGTTTGAGTCGAGGAGATTGCCACAGATCCTGTTGTGGCTTGCGACACAGTCAGCGTAGCCGTCCACATGCATCCCGAGCGTGTTCTTCGTTAGATTGTTGCCATAGACGTCGTTATTGTTGCTCGCAGACCCGAGTGAGATTCCATTGTAGTTCGAGTGGACCGTGTTTTCGTAGATCCGGTTGTGGCTTGCNNTGTCCCGGGGTGCCGCCATAGTCGCCGATGTGGTCAAAGACTGTGTTTTCGTGTATCTTGTTGTGATTACACGATGGCTTGTATAGCCAGAATCCGTTACTGTTGTTGTAGAGTGTGTTTTCGTAGAAGTCGTTCTGAGAGGACGATTTTGCGAGGAGTATTCCAGTTTGCACGTTTGAGCCGACAGTGTTTGCGCAGACTGTGTTGTTGTGCGAGTTAGCCATGTATATCCCGTTGCGACCGTTTGAACTTACGGTGTTACCTGCGATGCGGTTATCCGTCGAATTGAGCAGGTAGATTCCGTAGTAATTTCCGGACACGTTGTTACCTGCGATGTTACAGTGGTTTGCGCCGTTGAGATAGATCCCCGTTCTGTAGATTGTTGCCCCGGTCATAGTGAACCCCGCAATCGTGACGTGATCACTGTTCACACAGAAGACATCAGAACGCGGCGACTTCGCAATCACCGTCACCACATCGGAGCCGTCTCCCACAAGCGTGAGTTGCTTGGAAACGTTCATACTCCCTGAGTACGTTCCGGCATGCACGTAGATCGTGTCGCCATCGTTTGCGCTGTCGATCGCATCCTGTATCGAGCCCCCTGAAAACACGTTCCAGTCTGTTGCACCTGCGCTGCAGGTGAGCGATGTAAGCAGTATTATTGCTGCAATTGTATGTTTCATGTCCCATTCTCCGGTCAGCCTGTATTGGCATGCATGGTATGCGTGGAACGCAATAGTGTGCATGGCTTAGCAGGCACAGTTCAGCGGGTATCCTGCCGGATCTGCGATGTGGTTCGGCAGGAGCTGCACATTGGGTACGTTGATTTCGCCGCGGGGATTGACATTGCCTGCGCATAGTGAATCGCCGGGTTTTTAGCCTCTGTTGTCCACTCATCCGGAGTATGCGAGAGATCCATGCACGTGTGATCGATTATGATCGCATCTGTGCACACCTGTGAAACCAGCACCATGTTTGCGATCACCGCAACCAGCCTTGCCATATCCTTCACGATCTCAATACCCCAATCGTTCAGCGGATACACGCCAGCACTTGCACTGTTGTGAATCTTCGTGTCGTGGCATGTAAATCCCCGATACCATATATCATGCGTATCGTACGTATAAAAAATTAACTATTGTGCAAGGGTCAGTCGGGTGTGCAGCAGCACGAAAGACGTGGATACGTCTATGATTCGATTGTGTCCATGCGTCAACTCCACACCTTTTCCCGCTTGACCAGAGCCGCAGCAGACCTGAGCAGATCTATTAACCGATCTGCCCCCTCTCTTCTCCACCCACAATCTTCTGCGCGTACCGCAAGCCATCCTGCAACGTCCGCCTTGTCATGAGTTCTGACGTATCTATGCCAAGCTCAACGAGCGTATGCGCAGACTCGGGGCGCACTCCGGTTACGATGCATGTTGCACCGAGCAGTCGCACGGCTCTAACAATCCTGATCAGTTGACCGGTCACATACGTATCGATCTCGTGAACGCCTGTTACGTCCAGTATCACGACATCGGACTG
>MAXT01000018.1:5459-7320 GCA_001751225.1 Desulfuromonadales bacterium C00003107
ATCCCGATCAGTGGCAGCGCAAGTATTCCATCCCCGACCTCAACAACCGGCGCAGACAAACCCTCTTGCGAGATTCGCAGCTTATCGACGAGTTCTTTTAAGTATTCCTCCGATTCCGTGAGTTTTTTGGTCCGCTCCTCGACCTGCTCCTCAAGACTTATGTTATACTCCTCCAGTTCCATCCTCGATCTCTTGAGCTCACCAGTCATCCTGTCGAGGGATCGTGAGAGATCCCCAACCTCATCATCAGCGTCCGTTCCGACTTTGTAATCGAGATCACCTTTCTCGATCTTCTCAGCACCGCTGGAGAGCACAAGAATCGGTTCTGTCAATGTTCCAGAGATTACAATGGAACATACAATCCCCCCGAGAACGAGAACTGCGAGAATTGAGAGCATCGTGCGTGTGAGCCCGGTAACCGGAGCAAACGCCTCCTCTTTGCTCATCTCAGCGACCACTATCCAGCCCAGCCCATTTATGTGCGTATGCGTCCTGATAACATCTGTTCCTAGATAATTCTTGCACGTGATGAGTTCATGCCCGTATTCTCCTTCCCCTATATCTTTAAGGTCTTCGGGCTCATCCCCGAGATGCCCTGTTGCGACCTTCTGTTCCAGGAACGTATCACTCTTAAACCGCGAGGGTGTTATCATGTACCCGTCCATGTTTACGAGGTATACTTCCCCGGTCTTGCCGAGACCTGTCCTGTCCGTTGTGATTGCGTCCAGGTCGTTTATGTGTATGCTTGTGAGTATAACTCCCACTATCTCATCATTCTTAATTACGGGGGTGGAAAATCCCATAACCGGTCTTCCGGTACTTTTGTACGCACAAACATCGCGTATATGAGTCCGTTTATTCCATTTCAGGAACATATCATCCGAACTTCTGTCGCTCCCGACAACCGCCTCGCAAGTGGATGCACCAATAGTCCCGTTCCGGTCAAGAAGCGAGATTATGTTTGTCGTATCGTCGGTTGCTGCAAGGGCATGTAGTCTCGCAGTCACCTGTTCGTATTGTGCAGCATAGCACTCATCGTCCACGTCCGTTGTCAGGAAATCTTTGATTATGAAACTGCTCGCCGTTCTTTCGACCTTCAGTTTGTTCATATCCAGAAACGTCTCGATATGATTTGCTCGTGATTGCACAGTCAGAACCAGCTCATTGCAGATCTGATCCTTCACAATCTCCCTTGAGACGACATTGCTTGCTATGATGCCCACCGCGCCTGTGATCAGGATGGTGATAACCAGTACGACAAGAACTCTGGTCCGAATCTTCATCTGCGCAAACCCCCCGTCCCCCTGCTGCCTCCGCTAACGCTAACCCTCTGCATCGCATACGCGAGTCCCTCCTGCAGGCTCCCGCGTGTCACGAGATCCATCTCATCCAGACCCAGCCGCACTGTTGCCGCCGCAACCCCCGGGCTGATCCCGGAGAGGATGCATTCTGCACCGAGAAGCCGGGCTGCCGCAACCGTCTCGAGCAGGCGGTTTGCAACGTCGCTGTCAATTGACCGGACGACTGTGAGATCGAGGATCACAACAGATGCCTTCGTGTCAGCGATTTTCGCAAGCATAGTCTCGGTCAACTGGTTGATGCGCATGTCATCGAGAACGCCCATGATCGGGATTGCAAGCACGCGGTCATGAGCCTGAATCACAGGAATTGCGAGCTCTTCATAAGACTTCATCAGTTTGTCGAACGAATCGTGCAGCTTCTGCTCGAGTTCCTTCTGCCGGGTTATGTCGCGGGCAATGCCACATAACCCCACAATCTCACCGGAACTATCCCGTATCGGCACCTTGATTGTGTGAAACGTTCTTAAAACCCCGTCCACTGGATCGGTCTCGGTATCCTC
>MAXT01000018.1:7420-7642 GCA_001751225.1 Desulfuromonadales bacterium C00003107
AAAAGTTTCTCCATCGCCGGATTTGCCTGGGTATATCTGAACGAGCAATCTTTGATGAAGATTGAGTCCTGAGCCGTCTCAAAGATTGCCCGGAACCGCTCTTCGCTCTCCCGAAGCGCATCTTCCGCGGCTTTCCGCTTGCTGATGTCGGTAACCAGAGAATAAGCCCCTTCAAACTCTCCTGCGTCATCCACAATTGTGGTCGCATTGAACCACGCAGGA
>MAXT01000018.1:7673-8695 GCA_001751225.1 Desulfuromonadales bacterium C00003107
AGCACGATCTCATAACTACGGTGTAGTGTGCTTCCGATTCGTCCCATCTGGTATTTGAATATCTTGAGATTTTCTTCATCCACGAAATCGTGTGGCGACCTTCCGATCATCTCCTCTGCGGCATACCCGAGCATATCACAGAGCGCCGGGTTAACCGCTGATGTTTTATGCAGAGAGTCCAGCCCCCAGTACCCTTCGGAAGTCCTCTCGATGAGCATACGGTATTTCTCTTCACTATCAGCGAGCGATTCCTCCATCTGTTTTTGCTTGGTCACATCGTCATAAATTGCAACGATTTCGCCNNGATGGTAGCTTGTAGACATAGTTCTCTCTCCAGCCAGAAATTTTCTCATCCTTGTAAAGAGAGATGGGATGGTGCTCCGGTTCACCGGTCTGCCATACCCTCCGAAAAACATCAAAAAGTCCGAACTCCACAACTCCGGGGAATACGTCGAGCACGCTTTTACCGATCAGGTCGTCTCTCTTCACACAATCGATATTCTCTCCGGCTCGGTTGAAATCCTTAAATATAAAATCCTTTCCTTCATCGACTGACTCATAGACGGCTACGGCGTCACTCATGTTCTCAAACATCATCCTGAATCGTTCTTCGCCCCCCCGAAGCGATTCTTCCGCGGCTTTTCGCTCGCTGATGTCAGAGAACATCTCAACAAGCATGGTCTCGCCATCCATCACAATCCGTGTCACGGTCTTCTCGATTGCGACCTCCCCGCGGTCTTTTGAGAGAAGCACCGCCTCTGCACGGTCAAGAGTCTTCCCGTGGTCATAGACCGGACAGTCATTCTGTGCCCTTGGACAGACGAACTCGTGACATACCCTGCCAAGGATTTCTCCTTTTGAGCTCCCGATCATAGCCGCAGCGGATCTGTTGATGTCCCTGATCCTCCGCTCTTTGTCAACGATCACGATCCCGATCGGCATCTCTTCAATCAGCGTCCGCCACTTCTCTTTTGTTTCATCCATGCGTCAACTCCCCCGGCTCCTGCGATCTTCAAGTAGAG
>MAXT01000019.1 GCA_001751225.1 Desulfuromonadales bacterium C00003107
ACCGCAGACGACAATGTAGCCGACAGCCAGAGGAAACAGGGTGCCAAAATCTCCCATGGCCCCGGCCAACTCACGCAGATTGAATTCAAAGGACTTGATCTTCACCGCTCGGCATTCCTTTCCCAGCAGGGATTTGCGCTCAGCACCGTTCTACCTTGAGCCATTTTTACAAACAAAAGCCCTCCCCGTCAACGTTGTCGACAGGGAGGGCTACTGAATCCGATCAAATCAAACGATAGAGATCAACACTTAGTCGTAGATAAAGAACAGAGGCTGACCGTTCCTACGGAAGTCTGCAATAGCTTTCTGGCCCTCGGGTCCGGTCAGGAAAGCAATGAAGGACATGGACAGGTCATAGTTCACATGGGGGTGCAGTTTCGGGTTAACAGCAATCACGCCATAGGGATTGAACAGAGCCGCGTCACCGGAGAACAGTACCGGCAGTTCGATCTTGTCTTGATAGGCAATGAAGGTGCCGCGATCGGTGATGGTGTAGCCCTGCAGTTCGTTGGCCATAGTAATGACCTTACCCATGCCCTGACCTGCTTCGACATACCAGTCACCGGCAGGAGTAACGTCGGCTTCTTTCCAAAGGATTTTTTCCTTGGTGTGGGTACCGGAATCGTCACCGCGGGAGATAAACTTGGCCTTGGCAGCAGCGAGCTTAGCAAAGGCTTCGGTCGCGGTCTTAGCCGATTTGATACCGGCCGGATCGTTTTTCGGGCCGATGACGACAAAATCGTTGTACATAACGTCGCGGCGATTAACACCGTTGCCGTCGGCAACAAACTTGTCTTCCTTGGAACGGGCATGCACCATGGTCACGTCCACATCGCCGACTACAGCCAGCTTAATCGCCTTGCCGGTACCGACGGCGATAACGTCAACTTTGCAGTTGTACTTTTGCTCGAAGGCGGGAAGCAGCGCATCAAGCAAACCGGAATTGTCCGTCGAGGTGGTAGTCGACAGCTTCAGGCGTTCTATGGCCAGGGCGCCGGTGCAGAAAAAAGCCAACAGGGTCAGAGTGACGAGAGATAAGCGAAAGATCGATTTCATATACTGAGTTCCTCCTTGGGTGCCAAAACGGCAGAATAAAAGGGTTCAGCGCCCTGCCTCAGAGCAGAAGCACCTATTAGTGAATAGTCCCATTACCAATGGAGGGCGATGTTATCACCTTAACTATACTGCGACAACAAAAAAGTTATAACCCCAAACACATAACGCAAGGAAAACTACCGAGGCAGGATGAGGCCGACAGGTGGGTATAAAATAGAAAAGCGGACAGCCCTTTCCTTTATAGGGGCTGTCCGCTTTATCGAAAGCAGGATCGTCAAAGATAAGGCAGAAGGGGTCAGTGCAGCGACCAGACTTCGTTAGGATAGACCATCTTGCAAGTCAGTTCCAGATCGTAACCGGGCAAGGCATCGGCCAGGTGGCTGGTGGCTGGTGGCTGGTGGCCATATGGCAAAGCCCTCGGCGCAGAGTTTTAAGGCCACCAAGGCTGCCAAAAATACCGAAAGTGGCCAGCTGACCGCTGTTAAGGCGCATAAAGAGATTGAAGGATATCGTCACTACCGGCCACCATCAACTGTCCGGAGCGCACCAAAGCGGTTTCGCCCTGAGGGAAGTTAATGGTGCGGCTCTCAACCCACTGTTCGACCAGATGTCGCGGGAACAGCCACTTGCCGGCAATCTTGGTCGCCGGCAAGCCTTTTTCGGTGATCAACGTGTAGACCATCTTTTCGTTGACCCCAAGTAGCAGGGCGACCTGTTTAGTGGATAGAAGTTTTTCCATAA
The DNA here is from genome assembly GCA_001751225.1 of Desulfuromonadales bacterium C00003107. Classification (GTDB taxonomy): domain Bacteria; phylum Desulfobacterota; class Desulfuromonadia; order Desulfuromonadales; family Syntrophotaleaceae; genus Syntrophotalea_A. The sequence continues at coordinate 1,798 of MAXT01000019.1, forward strand.
CTTGTCCCTGAAAAAACAAACCTAAATCGCCTGCTGACGCTAAGCGCCTTCCTACTCCGCCAGGCCCCCCAAACAAGGAGAAACTCAGATTTTTTCCAGCTTCAACCCCTTCTCTCCGAGTTCTTTGTTGGCCTCCTGCAACAGTCCTTCCGCCGAGACCACTCCTACGGCACTGGCATCCCAGCCAGCCAGCAGATAGGTATCGGCCAGCCGCTTTAGAGTAGCCCGATCGACGGCCAGAATCCCCTCCCGCAGGGCTTGCCGGTTCTCGGCACTGAGGCCCTGCAAGCGATAACCGAAGCCACGCTGGCC
>MAXT01000020.1 GCA_001751225.1 Desulfuromonadales bacterium C00003107
GTGCGATGCAGGTGAGGTACTGCCTCGTAATGAACGGTGATAATATCCGCCCCGGCTTTGGCAAAGTCGGGAATATACTGATCGGGATTTTCGATCATCAGATGCACATCGAGAGGCATGTCTGTGACCTTGCGGACGGCCTCCACGATCAGCGGACCGATGGTGATATTGGGCACAAAGTGGCCGTCCATGACATCGATATGGACATAGTCGGCACCACCGGCTTCTATGGCGCGAATCTCATCGCCAAGTCGGGCAAAATCGGCGGACAGAATGGAAGGGGCGATCTTGATCATGCGTTGCTCCGCTAATAGTTAAAAAACAGGCGTGAATATACGATATCTATCAGAATTGACATCGAGACCCCAGCAAAAAAGCTCCTTTAAGCTTGGCGACAAAAACCGACAGCGAAAAAGGCATCCATACCGCCATGGCGATGGGGCATGGTACGCAGCGCGCCATGCTCATCAAACAGCTCCTGCCAGGCGTCCGGCACCTGCGAGCGCAGATCGATCCGCTCAAACTCGGGATGAGCAGCGAGAAAACGCTGTACTACGCCCTCGGTCTCTTCTTGAGTGAAGGTGCAGAGGGAATAGAGCAACCGCCCACCGACACGAAGTAATGGTGCCACCTGATTTAAGATTGCCAACTGCCGCTCGGCATTGGTTGCTAAGTCTTCCGGCTCCCGCCGCCAGCGGCTTTCGGGATTGCGCCGCAGAGTACCGAGCCCGCTGCACGGGGCATCGACCAGGATAGCGTCAAAACTCTCCTTTTCGAGAAAATCTGGCGCGAAGGTCAGATCCCAGGCTTTGCAGCTGATCCCCTGAGCGCCGAGTCGCCGAGCGCCTTGTTCTACCAGGGTCAAACGCGGGGCAGAAATATCTAGGGCTACAATCTCGGCCTGATTATCCGCCAGAGCCGCAAGGTGGGTGGTCTTGCCCCCTGGTGCAGAGCAAGCATCAAGCAAACGCTCACCAGGCTGGGGTGCCAACAGATGAGCGATCAACATACTCGCCTGATCCTGTAGTTGATATGCACCTCGGTCATCGCCGGGTAGACGGCGGGATCCTCCTCCTTCGACAACTACACCTTCGGGGGCATAAGCAGTCGCCGCAGCCCGATAGCCGGCGGCGGTCAAGGTGGCGAGAAACTCTTCCCGATCCTGCTGCAAGCTATTGACTCGCACCGTGAAAGGGGCCACTTGCAGCATGGCCTCGCCCAGGGCCAGGGCTTCAGCAGGGCCAAATTCCTTCAACCAGGTTTTTGCCAGCCATTTAGGCAGGGACAGCACATGCTGCAGATAAGCAAGAGGCGCCTTTTCAGAATCCGGCCAGGGAATACTCTCTCGACGGCGGTCGATACCACGCAAGATGCCGTTGATAAAGCCGGTAGCCCGACTCAACCCGAGGTGTTTAGCCAACTCCACCGTCTCGTGCACTGCCGCACGGACCGGGATACGGTCGAGAAGCAGGATCTGATAACAACCGAGACGCAACAGACGCAACACCGCCGGTTCGACCTTGTACAGAGGCTGGCTGCAACAATGACTCAGAGCGAAATCGATGCGACCGCAGTAGCGCAACACCCCGTAAACCAGCTCGGTAAGCAGGGCGCGGTCCCGATCTTCAAGTTGGGATGCAGAATTCAATGCTGCATCGAGTGCAATATCGGAAAACATTCCCTCCTCAACCCGAGCCAGGATTTCCCAGGCCATTCTTCTGGGATCGTTCTTTTTCACCAGTTCACCTCTATATTCATTATGGTTCCAACGAAGCAGGGGCATGTCGCCATGCCCCTGCACTTTCAACTGCTCTACAAACGGTCTTCAAAGAACCGTCATGTTTTCTAAGCGCTGAACCCGCTCCGCCATAGGCGGGTGGGTAGAAAACAGAGCGGCCAACCCACCGCGACGCAGCGGATTGACAATAAACATATGGGCCGTGGCCTCATTGACTCGCGGCATGGGCCGCTGTCGATTGGCTTCTTCCAGCTTGCGCAGAGCATTGGCCAAGTTGTGGGGATTGCCGCACATCTGAGCACCGCCGCGGTCTGCGGCGTATTCCCGGGAGCGGGAGATGGCCATCTGCACCAGCATGGCGGCCAGGGGGCCGAAAATCATCAGCAATATCAGACCAAAGGGACCGCCATCATCATCGTCATGACCGCCTAATCCGCCGAACAGAGCCGTCCACTGAGCCATATGAGCCAGATATCCGATGGCTCCTGCGATAGTGGCGGCGATGGAGCCGATCAGGATATCCCGATTGCGAACATGGCTCAACTCGTGGGCCATGACTCCCATCAACTCGTCGCGACTGAGCATGCGCACCAAGCCTTCTGTAGCAGCCACCACCGCATGCTGCGGGTTGCGACCGGTGGCGAAAGCATTAGGAGTGGCCTGCGGCAAAGTATAAACCTTTGGCATCGGCAAACTGTTACGCTGACAAAGTTCTCGCACCACCTCGAATAGGGTACCGTGTTGCACCTCGCGACCACGATACATACGAACGACGATCTTGGCGGAGAACCAGTAAGAGCCGAGGTTCACCACTGCGGCGACAATTAAGGCCATCAAGGCACCGCTCTGTCCACCGAGCATGCCGCCGGCCCAAACCAGCAACAGGGTCAAAACGGTCATCAGGATCACGGTTCGGAATATATTCATTACCTTTGCACCTCGTTTGATCAACGACCGACCAAATCGGGAAGGACATGAGCATCGAGGACTGCTTTGACTTCGACCAGATCGATCTCGGTGTTATAGCAAGGCCCCTGTGGTCGGCGGTTAAAAACACCGTATACCGGCAGAGGATAAGCATCGCGAATACCGGCGGTCAGATCCCGTTCACAGGCCACTGCCAGCACAAATCGGGGCCTCGTTTCCATCAGGATCTTTCGCGCCAGGGTCCCGCCAGTGGCAACGGCAATGGTCACACCACGGCTTTGCGCTAATTCGGCCAAGTCTCCGATGCCACATTTGCCACACCGCAGACACTTGTCGATATCACCTGTAACCTTGACGGCGCATTCATGCAGTTGTACACAATGAGGCAGAAGAATAATCGCCTGGCTAGCTGGCACCCGCAGTTTGCGGCCCCGGATCAGCTGATTGTTGACGGCGATGAAGGAACGCTGCAGAGCATCACGATCAGCACCAAAAAAACGACCGATAAGGATAACAGCCGGCAGCAGATAGCGGATGGCCATACCACGTAAACGAACGGAAAAAAACAGATCGCGCCCACTGAATAAAGTTAGGCCGAGCTGCCCTAACGCCAGTAACACCACCAGCACAATGCTTCCCAGCAGAATACCGAACCAGCGCGACAATGCGGGATGGATATTACCGAACCCCACGCTTGGCACCCACCAGGCCAGCCAAGACACAAGAATCAGCAACAAGCCGATAAGCCCGAGCACGGCAAGGAACAACCACGGTGGCCGACAGGACCGGCCATCAAAGGTCCATTCGCTCACGTCATTCCCCCAAAATAGTGCCCGGTGGCAAGGCTCGGCCTCGCAGAAAATCCGCCGCCGAAAGACGCTTTTTGCCAGGCAACTGCAGCTCCCGCACTAAAAGCGTGCCGTCGCCGCAGGCGATTCGTACCCCTTCGGGCCCAGCCGCAACGGTCGCTCCGGCATCGGCTCCGGCATCAACACCATCCTCTGGCAAAGTGCTGCCAAGCTTAAGTGTCTCCCCTTGCAGAGTTGTATAGGCTCCCGGCCATGGGGTCAGGCCCCGGGCGAGATTATGAATGGCCAACGCACTCTGTCGCCAGTCGATGCGTCCATCACCTTTTTTCATCATCGGCGCATAGCTACTCAACGCATCGTCCTGAGGTTCGGGCCGAAGGGTTCCGGCGCAGAGACGTTGCAGGGTCTCTTCCATAGCCTCGCGACCAAGCAATGCCAGACGATCGTGAAGCTCGCCCGCGGTTTCCTCTGCGCCAATTTCGGTGGCCCGCTTGACCAGCATATCGCCGGTATCGAGGCCAACGTCCATCAGCATGGTGGTCACTCCCGTTACCTGTTCGCCATCGACCACTGCTTTGTTGATCGGCGCGGCTCCCCGATAGCGAGGCAATAATGACGCATGAACGTTGATACAGCCATACTGGGGGATATCCAGCACGCTCTTAGGCAATATCTGACCGTAGGCAACCACCACTATTAGATCGGGAGCCAAGGCCTTGAGCTCCTCGACGACAGCAGGATCTCGCAGCTTAAGGGGTTGATAAACAGGTATGCCGTGCTGTTCGGCCAGTTCCTTGACCGGTGGCGGAGCCAGCTTCTTGCCGCGCCCCCGGGGCCGGTCAGGCTGAGTATAGACGGCGCACAAATCCACACCGACATCGAGCAGCCCCTGCAAGGTGTGTAGGGCAAAGTCTGGCGTGCCCATGAAAATGGTACGGATATTCGCCGCCTTGATCACAGCTGATGCTCCTGTTGTTGCATAGCTTTTGTATATTTCTTACGAAACATCCCCTTTTTCAACGAAGAGAGATGGTCGACAAAAAGCAAGCCTTCGAGATGATCAATCTCATGCTGGAAGGCAACAGCCGAAAAGTCTTCGCTGGCCATTTCCTGCAACTGACCCTGCAGATCGAGAAATCGCACTGTGACCCGTTGCGCTCGATGGATACGGCAGTAGTATTCGGGTACCGAAAGGCAACCTTCTTCCTCAAACTGCTCGCCTTCACGGCTCACAATCTCGGGATTGACAGCGATGATCAACTGCGAAGGCTCCCCTTTAGGCGCACAGTCAAGCACAATCAGACGCTGACTGACGCCGACCTGAGGGGCCGCCAAGCCTACTCCGGGCGCTGCATACATGGTTTCTACCATGTCCTGAGCCAGAGTCTTGATGGTCTCGTCGATTTCGGATATCGGTTGCGCCACCTGCTGCAACACGGGATCGGGATAGTGTCGAATCGTTAATATTGCCATGTATCCTGCCAATTTCACAACACCAGAGGGTGTACTTTGTTCGTTACCGATGTTGGATGTAAAAAAGGTCCCAATAGGACCGTTATCAAAAACCACCTAACCGTTTAACTACCCCACATCATAGGGCGAACCAAGGCAAAAAGTCAACCTTTGCGCTTCCTGTAAATAAACTGCAAGCCCCTGTTATATCAGCTTTTTAGTGCTTCAAGAAGGGCTTCGGCCATACGGGCCGGACTGGTTGCAACCTGTACCCCACAGTCTTGCAGCGTAGCGATTTTATCCACCGCCCGGCCTTTGCCACCGCTGACGATGGCGCCTGCATGCCCCATTCGCTTACCGGTTGGAGCGGTAACTCCAGCGATAAATGCCGCCACCGGCTTGCGCATATGGCGCTGAATCCAGATTGCAGCCTCTTCTTCGGCACTCCCGCCAATTTCCCCAATCAGAAAGACCGATTCTGTGGCCGGATCGTCATTGAAAAATTGGAGGATATCGATGAAACCACTGCCGATAATGGGATCGCCACCAATGCCGACACAGGTCGACTGACCGAGACCGGCATCGCTAAGTTGCTGTACCGCCTCATAGGTCAGGGTACCGCTGCGGGAGACCACCCCCACCGAACCCGGGCGGTGAATATCGCCGGGCATGATGCCAACCTTACATTGACCGGGGGTGATTACCCCGGGGCAGTTGGGCCCAATCAGGCGCATGGTGCTGCCCTGCAGAGCCTGCTTGACCTGCACCATGTCGCGCACCGGAATGCCTTCGGTGATACAGACCGCCAATTCGATACCAGCCGATGCTGCTTCAAGAATGGCGTCAGCGGCAGCCGGCGGCGGCACAAAAATCATCGATACATTGGCCGCTCCGCGTTCAACAGCCTCAACGACGGTATCGTAAACCGGAATACCATCACTACAGGCACCCCCCTTGCCGGGAGTAACACCTGCAACGACCGAACTACCGTACTCCCGGCAGCGCTGGGCATGAAACAACCCGGCCCGGCCGAGACCCTGAACTACGATCCGCGAATCCTGATTAACTAATATTGCCATGGGCTATTATCCGTTTCGGAAGCCAGACTATTGACCACAGAACAAGGGCTAGTTATCTCAAAACCGCTCAAGAGAGCAGTTCAACGATACGCGCCGCGCCTTCTCCCAAGCCGTCGGCACAAGTCACATTGAGCCCGGAAGTTGCTAGCAGGGCCTTGCCATCATCGACCTGGGCACCGGCCATGCGCACCACAATAGGCAACTGGCACGATGCCGCAGCGGCAGCATCAATAACCCCTTGCGCCACGATATCACAGCGCATAATGCCACCAAATATATTGACGAACACCCCTTTAACCTCATGGTCCTGAAGAATGATACGAAATGCCTCAGCGATCTTTTCCCGGCTGGCACCGCCTCCAACATCGAGAAAGTTCGCCGGCTGACCTCCGCACTCCTGCAGCACGTCGAGAGTAGCCATAGCCAGACCTGCTCCGTTAACCAGGCAACCAATACGGCCACTCATCTTGATATAAGCGATATCAAAACGCCCGGCCTGCACTTCAAGGGGATCAAGCTGACTACGGTCGAGAAGTGCCTGCTCCTGGGGATGACGAAACAGGGCATTGTCGTCCAAGTTAATTTTGGCGTCCATAGCCAACAATTGCCCGTCGACTGTGGTGACCAAGGGATTGATTTCAAGCAGAGAGCAGTCTTTATCCAGAAACAGGCGATAAAGATTGAGCATCAATTCAACCGCTGCCTCGCAAACTGAACCCCGCAAACCGAGGGCCAGGGCTAAACGACGGGCCTGAAAAGAGCGTAGTCCCAAACAGGGATCGATAAGTTGCCGATGAATCTGCTCCGGAGCACTGCTGGCCGTCTCCTCGATATCGACTCCCCCGGCCGCCGAGGCAATAAGACAATACCGAGCCGCCGCACGATCGAGGGTAATGGAAAGGTAAAATTCTCTCTCGATAGCGATGGCCTCTTCTACCAACAAACAGGCCACCGGCAGGCCATTGGGCCCGGTCTGGGGAGTGATCAGGGTAGCGCCAAGCAGGGGCGTGGCCAATTCGCCAGCCTCTGCAGGAGTTTTTGCCAGTTTCACCCCTCCGGCTTTTCCGCGTCCGCCCGCATAAACCTGGGCCTTTAGCACACTGGTGCCACCCAGTTCTTTAGTCAGACGCTGAGCCTCCGCGGCAGACACTGCTACGCTACCCCGCGGCACAGGCACGCCATAGGCCCGGAACAACTCCTTGGACTGGTATTCATGAAGATTCATGTAGCCCTCGTCCCTACAGAAAATCAAACACAGCTCTGATTTTTAGTTTTCATCCGTAAACTACGGATGGTCACAGCGCCGTTTCCGGATGAAAACTACTTGGGCACCTTTTCCCAATCGGCAAGAAAACGTTCAATACCAATATCGGTCAAGGGATGTTTGACCAGTTGCTGCATGACCCCAAACGGGATGGTGCAGATATCGGCCCCAATCAGACCGGCATTGAGAACATGGAGGGGACTGCGCACGGAAGCGACGATAATCTCGGCGGCATAACCATAATTATCGAGAATGGTGCGGATCTGCTCGATTCCATCCATGCCGTCATGACCTACATCGTCGAGGCGACCGACAAAAGGTGAAATGTAGGCAGCTCCAGCCTTGGCAGCCAACAGAGCCTGCAGAGGCGAAAAGACAAGGGTCACATTGATGTTGACGCCCTCGTCAGTCAGGGTTCGGGTTGCCTTGAGACCCTCGGCGGTCATCGGTACCTTGACCACAATATTGGGATGGATCTTAACCAGCTCTCGCGCCTCGCTGATCATTCCTGGCGCGTCGAGGGCCACCACTTCAGCGGAAATAGGCCCATCGACGATGGTGGTAATTTCGGTGATGACTTCTTTGAAGTCCCGACCGCTCTTGGCAATGAGGGACGGATTGGTAGTCACTCCGTCAACCAGTCCCATCTCGTGGGCCGTGCGAATTTCATCGACATCAGCAGTATCAATAAAGAATTTCATGGTCCCGCTCCTATGTTAAGAGGGTAAAACTACCTATAATCTTTCTACGGATTGACTGAAATCTCAATGGGAATCTCGAAACGCATCACGGCATTTTTCCGAACAAAAATGGTAGGTTCGCCCATTTGCTACTAGCTCCACAGCCAGACTGCGCGGCACGTAAGTACCGCAATGAGGATCCTGTATCATCTCCTCGCCAGCTGCAGTCTTTTCCGGCTTCGGCTGAGCAGGACGCTTTCTAGCCGAGCCACGAAAAAGCTTTACCAGAGCATAAAAAAACCAAAACAACAGTAGAAGCTGGAAGAAGCGCATGAAATTACCAAATCCTAGAAAAGTGCTTGATCCCTTGATTACAGGGTAACTCATCACACAATTGGCGCACAGTCCTTCCCTGCAGAGGATGAACCATCTCAGGTGCCAGGTCGCGCAAGGGAATCAGGACAAAAGCACGCGAATGAAGGCGTGGATGAGGTAACGTCAAGTCCGTATCCTCGGATACGAGATCAGCAAAAAACAGCAGATCGATATCGAGGGTTCGCGGGCCATGGTGGACAAGGCGCTCACGTCCAAACCGCCCCTCGATCGCCAGACAATGCTCCAGCAGCTTTTGTGCTGACAAATTCGTGGATACTTCAAGAACCGCATTAAGATAAGCGTCTTGTCCCGGCGGCCCCCCCACGGCAACAGTTTCGTACAGCGCAGAAGAACCGGCTACCGTAACCCCCGACAACTCATTCAGGGCCTGTCGTGCTCCGCATAAGGCAGCCAGGCGATCACCCAAATTAGCCCCAAGGCCGAGATAGGCCGTTACCATGTTTCCCTCATCGCTAAGAAAGTCAATCACCGTGGACGCAGGCGGATCTAGCTTTGTCTTGCATGGCCATAGCATCACAGAGGCAGAGCCGGGCCAACCTCAAAAACTTTCAGCATTCGATTTCGACGAACTCCATGTCGAGCAGATCGATGGACAAGCAACGTCTTTGAAGCGGCGTGCCTCGATTAAGGAGTATTTTGCAGGCTTCCGCCACTTCCAGACTGGCAATAACCGCCGGAGTAAAAGAGGGGTTGCCAAGCTCGGCTTCCAACCCCCGGTCGCCGGCATCGTCCGTAAAGATCTTATCCATGGTTCGCTCGCCCGGAAATTGGCTACCCACATAGCCGTACCATCCGGCAATGGAACCATAGACCAACGGAATATTTTCTAAGCGGCAAGCCTCAGCTAACTCTAGTCGAACGGTAATGCTATCCAGGCCGTCGATGGCAATATCGGCACCTGCCAATATCTGCCGACCATTTTCAGAGCCGAAAGCCTCGCACACAGGAATCAAGTCCACAGCCGGGTTTAAACGATCAACGCGTCGAGCGGCGGCGGCGACCTTATTCATTCCCAGAAAATCGGGCGTTGCCAGTAATTGGCGATTAAGATTGTGCTCTTCGAAGACATCGTAATCTACCGCGACAATATGACCAACACCAAGCCTGGCAAGCTCTTCGACGATATAGCCACCCAGCCCACCGCAACCGATCACCACCGCCCGGCTGCGAAATAACCGTAATTGCTCTTGCAGGGAGATCATGTTGCGGTTGCGTTGATAGCGAGCTGGCAACAGGCCATTTTCCAGGGCGACCTGCTCTACCTGACGGTAGCTAAGGCCAAAACGGTGCGCTGCGGACTGCTGATCGGCCCAAGGCAGAAGGTCGCCCTGAACTCGTGCATGAAGCCACTCCATTACTTCTTTCATGTTCTTCCCCCACATCAAAGCAGAGAGGGCATCCCAAAGGGTGGCCCTCTCACCTGCAAATCCATTTCGATTATTCGGAAACTGCAAAGAGAGCGCTCAATCGTCGCAAATACCCTGAGGAAAAGCAACCCCTATCACACAGCTATGAGCACCTTAGTTCCCCATAAAAAGAGACATTTTAAATAATGAATTCCTACTATGGTTTTTGCCCTGCACAAAAAGAAACGCCCGGCCAAAAGGCCGGGCGTTTCAGGTCTTGCATCGCGTTGCTAAAAATTACATAGCAGCCGCGAACATGCCAATAACCTGATCCAGCGTAGCAGTACGCGGGTTGGTGAACTGGCAAGCGTCTTTCTTAGCGTTCTCGGCCATTACTTTGAAGTCGGCTTCTTTGACGTCGAGCTCGGTCAGACCGGTGGGGATGCCGATGGAAGCGGACAGTTCGCGAATAGAAGCGATACCGGCTTCAGCAGCTTCGGTCACGGTCATGCCACAAGTATCAACACCCATGAAGGTGGCGATGTCAGCGAAACGATCCGGGCAAGCGATCAGGTTGTATTCGCAAACGACGGGCAGCAGGATCGCGTTACAAACGCCGTGAGGCAGGTTGTAGAAACCACCAAGCTGGTGAGCCATGGAGTGAACATAACCGAGAGAAGCGTTGTTAAACGCCATGCCGGCCAGGAACTGAGCGTAGCACATGGCATCGCGAGCACCAAGGTTAGCGCCCATAGCAACGGCAGGACGCAACCACTCAGCGATCAGGCGAATGGCCTTTTCGGCGCAAGCATCGGTGATCGGGGTGGCGATGGTCGAAACGTAAGCTTCAATAGCGTGGGTCAGTGCGTCCATGCCGGTAGCCGCGGTCAGTGCCGGGGGCTTGCCGACCATGAGGACCGGAT
>MAXT01000021.1 GCA_001751225.1 Desulfuromonadales bacterium C00003107
AGGACAGACAAATAGAATAGTCGAAGATGATTTGTGCATTCATTCTTGCATCAACCTGTTCACCGCATTGATAAACGCCTCTACCGAAGCCATCACGATGTCTTCGCGTACGCCACGTGCCGTTACAATCCTATCACCTTTCTCTACACCCACAATCACCTCTGCAAGTGCATCAGAACCGCCGGTTATCGCCTCTATCCTGAAATCCTTCAACTTAACGTCGCCGCCTATTTCATCCTTTATTATCTCTTGAACCGCATGTATTACCGCATCCACTGGCCCAATCCCCATCTGCGCACTCGTACATTCTTTTCCTCGTACCACCGCTTTCAACGATGCCGTGGGTATCAAATTGTTACCGGTCATCACCGAGAGCTCCTTTAGCGTTACCACTCGCTCATGCCTCGATACTTCGCCGGTTACTACCTCTGTTATCGTGAACATGTCATCATCGGTGACTTTTTTACCGCTTGCCGCAAGCTCCTTTACACGCTCAAGTATCTCCTCCAGTTGCTCTTTAGTCGGCGACACGCCGATTTCCGATAATTTCTTCTCTACCGAGTGTTTTCCCGTATGCGTCCCCAGTACAATTCGTCTCCGGTGCCCCACCATCTCAGGCGTCATTATCCCCGGCTCAAATGTATCGCTCTTTTCTATTACGCCGTGTGCATGTATTCCAGATTCATGAGCGAATGCGTTTTCACCTACAATGGGCCGTGTTATTGGTATTTGAATACCCGAGAAACGTTCAACAAGCTTCGCGGTCTCGAACAAGAACTCGGTCTTTATATTCGTTTTCAGCCCGTATATCGAGTTCAAACCCATCACGGTCTCTGCAAGATCAGCGTTTCCTGCTCGTTCGCCCAGACCATTCACCGCTACCTGTACCTCTTTTGCACCCGCTTTGACCGCAGCCAGGCTGTTCGCAACCGCAAGTCCGAAATCGTTATGGCAATGTACGCTAATCGGCGTCTTCACCGCTTGGTATATCGCACCCACCAATTCGTACATTGCAAACGGTTCCGTCACACCCACCGTATCAGGAACATTCAAGATGTCAGCCCCGCCTTCTTCCGCCGTTTTATACAGTTCTATCAGATAATCCAACCTCGTTCGGGTCGCATCCATCGCAGAGAACATACACAAAAAGCCTTTGTCCTTGACGTACTTCGCCATCTTATATGCCTGCTCTTTTACCTCGTCCTCGCTCATCTTTGTCGTGTGTTCGCGCTGAATCTCCGATGTGGGTGCAAATATATGTATCATATCAACGCCGCAATCTACACAAGCATCTATATCCTTTGTTAATAGCCTTGCCAAGCCACATATCTTCGATGAGAGCCCCATCTCACAAATAAGCTTCACTGCTTCACTATCACGTGTCGAGCTAATAGGAAAGCCGGCTTCTATTATATCTACTCCCAATCGGTCCAACTGCTTTGCTATCGTTCTCTTCTGCTCTCGCGTAAACGCAATCCCCGGCGTTTGTTCCCCATCTCGCAGCGTCGTATCAAAGACTTCTACTATTTTCTGCATCTTTCATTCCCTATTCTGAATAATAAAACAAAATGTTTTTATGTGTTTAATAATCTTCACTCCATACTAACTGGTAGTTAAAAGATAGGGGTGAAGAAGAAAAGATGGAAAAGAAGGGTGGAATAGTTGGTTTTACGGGGATATTTAGAGGACTCGTGGCGGATGTAAAAGACGGCTCTAAAGTGGTCTTCACTGGCTCGGTAGCGGTATGTACGCCATTTATAGAATTGCTTGCGTACACGGTGAGAGACAGAGGTTTTGATATGCTATACGTACCAAAAGCGGTTGCGAGTGAAGCAAGACAGATAAAGGAGATAAAAGGAGTCGGATACAGTGCTGTTGATGAAAAAGGCGATCCGAATGGTGCTGATGCTGTGGTCGTGCTTGGTGGATTAGCAATGCCAAAGTTCGGATGTGCACCCGAAGATGTGAACAGTCTGATTGAGGAAATATCCGCAGGTAAGAATCCGAAAATCGTTGGTGTCGGGTTCATGAACATATTTGAGAAGGCGGGCTGGGATAAGAAGATAAAATTTGATACTGTGATGGATACAACTATGGAAGCCGTAGTCAAATAGATAGCAGGATTTATTTTATTTTTTCTCTTTTATCTCCTACAACATGCGCCGACCGGGACTCGAACCCGAGTTAGAGGCTTTTTGCCCGCTCTCTTTGCACTTCCTTTCGTCACCGGCTCATCCTTTTGACGAATGAAAGGTCGGTTGGCAAGCCTCTGTGATACCACTACACTACCGGCGCAATAATATTCTTAGTTTGTATTTAAAATATAATAGTTCTTTGATAAAGCTTTCTTTTTGAATGAAAGGTTTTTATTCTACTCTATTATAAATTCTTCCCCTATCTTTGGCGAGATCGCATCGCATTCGAAATTATCATTAATCCAGGCTGCGAATTCCTCTGTATGTTCTCCATGCACTGGGAATACAACCTCCGTTCCGTTTCCACAAAATCGTGACACCAGTTCTTTCAGCTCTCTGTCACCCGCGTGCGCGGAGAAGTCATATTGCTCCACACCCGTATTTACTTTCACTACCTCTCCGTTTGTCTCCACACATCCTTCCTCTACTAATCTCCGTCCATTCGTGCCCTCTATCTGATACCCCGTGAGCAGCACTTTACTCTTTGGATCGTCATGCACCTTCTTCAGATAATATAGCACGGGTCCTCCGTTGAGCATCCCCGCAGTCGTTACAATCACGGACGGTTGTGAAACTGCTTTTTTACGCTTCCTCGCACTTACAAACATCGCATCACCAAATGCGTTATTTAACTCCTCTGCATCTTTTAAGAACCGGGGATGATTCTTAAACATACGAAAAACGCTCAAACCCATTCCATCTACATAAGGTGTAAGCCCATACGAATGTAGAATCATTACTATCTCCTGCGTCCTACCAACGGCGAAACAGGGAACAATAGCAGTGCCGCCCGCATTCAGCGTTTCTTTTATGGAATCTACAAACTCACGCTCTTGTTCCTTCCGATCTTGATGGTCCCGTCCATAATATGTACTTTCTAAAAGCAAAATGTCAGAAGAGGGGAATTCCTCAACAGAAGCAGTTTCCATTAATCGTGTCTCTCCCATTTTTATGTCTCCGGTGTAAAGCAGACTTATAGCCTCATTCTCGTTTTTCAGATGAATAGACGAACTACCAGGGATATGTCCTGCATTAAACAATTCAAACTCATAATCTGCACCATAATCAGAACTATTTAAAGCAATCCGCTCGCCATAATCAACATTACGTGTATGTTCACTCATTTTTATGATGTCTTCTTCGTTAAAGAAAGAAAAGCCCTGGTCTTTGCCTACTTTTATTGTATCTCTACCCAGAAGACGCGTTAAATCGCCCGTCACTGAAGTTACATATACGTTGGGAGCGGAATTGCCATGGGCATGCGTTAAACTTGGAACCATACCCGAATGGTCGAGATGCGCATGAGATACAATCACGGACTTTGGCGTTATACTGCCCACAGGGACCGCAGGGGGGTCAGAGGGTCTGAGTCCATAATCCATAACAATCTTATCATCTATCAAAATTGCAGAACGCCCTATCTCGTCGCATCCACCAAGAAATTTTATCTTCATACTATTCTGCAGCCTCTTTCCCCAGCATGGGAGTTGCTCCCCCTATGCGTTCCGTCTTGGTTACTTCGACTCGCCTCAACGGATATATCTTCTTCGCAACCTTATAGATGTCAGACGATAACTTTCCCAGTATTATCTCCTGTACATATTTGCTTAATTCTAAGCTATTTGCTCTATCCCTAATTATATCATCCACAATCTTACGTATTTGCTTTACCTGAGCGGCACTCGCCTTTTTTAACGTAAAACAAGACGATTTCACACGAATTGTCTCACCATCTTTCGTCACAACATTGATGTTTGAATCCACCTTTGAAATCCCCTTCCTCGCTAAACTCCGGAGATAACCTCCATCCATCTTATGGCCTACAAATTTTGTATAAGCCGTGGTGTGATCTACTTCATCTATCTCCATCACTAATTTCAAATTCGAATTCTTTATCATCTTGCCCGTAATGTCACCTAAAGTCATCTCTACTCGCCTGCCTATTAACTTAGATGGCTCGTCGGCTACAGTATCCGCTGCCTTCACCTCCCCAAACATCTTCGGGGCTAATATCGTATACCAACCTTTCGCTTTCCACTTATCCTTCTGCCTCTTCCTCACCAGTACTTCTCACACTCCTTTATTACTTTATTGAATCTGTCTCTTATAAGGACGAGTATCACATAAAAACATTACCTCATCTACTCCGAAGATAATCTAAAACCGCCTCAAATATCATTTTTCCATCTCCTCCGCCTTCTTGCCCCCCTTCCCTCGACGCTCTCATCCACTCGTGATCGAGAGACGCATAAAAAGCCCTTTCGGGATGCGGCATCAAGCCCAATATAGTCCCTTCAGGATTACATATCCCGGCGATATTGTATGAAGCGCCATTGGGGTTCCAGGGGTATGGAGCGTAATTGCCCGCGGGATCAACATAACGGAATACAATCTGGTCGTTCTCCTCAAGAAGCCGTATATACGCCTCCCGCTTTTCCTCCGCAATGAAGAACTTTCCCTCGGCATGTGCAGACGGGATTTTAAGGATGCTGCTCTTTTCTATTCCCCGCGTGAAGATGCAGTTACCCCTATTCTCATGCTTTATAAGTGTGGGACGGCATTCAAAACGAGCGGAATCGTTCGTTGTCAATGCAACCTGCTGTATCGCTTTATCCTTAGATTTATCATCGCTAAATCCGGGCAGTAACCCCATTTCCACTAATACCTGAAAACCATTGCATATGCCCAATACCGGATTGCCATTCTCTATAAAATCCTCTATCTCGTTTCCTAAACTACCCCTTAGCCTCGCGGCGAATATCGCTCCTGCGCGTATATAATCGCCAGACGAGAAACCGCCGGGTATCACCAATAAATCATAATCCTTTAAATTTCGCCTCTCTCGCTCACTTACCGCGCCTATCAATTGCTTCAGGTGCACAATCTCTGCCGCGGCACCCAACCTCTTAAAAGCATAGAAGGTCTCGAGTTCGCAGTTTGTTCCCTCTATCCGTAGAATACACACTTTCGACATCTTCTTCTATTTCTAAGATACATTTATAATGATGAACCATTATCATACTTTAGCATAACTTTGATGTAGATACTCGCATTAAATGGCAGTGGAGGGTGTGCTATGTCCAGACTGACGGAAGAGGAAGGAAAAGAAGGATTAAAGCTTGCAAGGGAAGCAATAGAGGTTTATTTACGAGATAATGAGAAGATAAAACCGAAAAAGGGCTTACCTGCAAGTTTCGATGAAAAGAGGGGTGTTTTCGTCACGCTGAATAAATACGGAAATCTTCGAGGCTGTATAGGCTATCCCTACCAGGTATTTAAGCTGAAAGAAGCGATTATAGATGCAGCGATTTCTGCTGCGGTAAGCGACCCGCGATTTCCACCGGTAACGGAAGACGAGTTCGCTGATGTAACCATTGAACTTACGGTACTCGAATTACCACAGCTATTAAAAGTAGAGCCAAAAGACCTGCCTAATCATGTGGAAATAGGCAAGCATGGATTGATAGTAAAAAAGGGAGTTTTTCAAGGGCTTTTGCTCCCGCAGGTTGCCAAAGAATATAATTGGTCGTCAGAGGAGTTTCTATGCGAATCATGCTGGAAAGCGGGCTTGCCGCAGGATGCATGGCTGGATGAAGACACCGAGGTGAGCATATTTGAAGGGCAGATATTTAAGGAGGAAGAGTAAAAACGATGATTAAGATAGATAGATACCGATGTGCATATTGCGGTGCGTGTGTGACGGTGTGTCCCACGGAGGCTATAAGTTTGATGGGTGTATGGATAGAGATAAAAGAAGAAGAGTGTAACAACTGTAAAGCATGCGTGAACATCTGTCCGATAGGTGCGTTAGAGATGAATCAGTAACATAAGCTACGTCCGGGCTTTGTGTGTTGCATTTTTCACCTCATACACTATTGCATCCTCACCATCCGCATAATATCCTTTTATGGTGAATAAGCTCTTGTAGCCATGGTCCTCGTAAAATTTTATTGCTTCCATATTGCTTATCCTTACCTCAAGCGTAACTCTATCGTAGCCCTCGGCGAGAAATGTCGCATCCACCGCTTTTAACAACTGCATACCCACGCCATTCCTTCTGAATTCTTTATCCACGGCGATTCCTGAGATATGGCCATGCCCATCCCGCACGGCTCCTGCCACGAAACCAATAATATCGCTGTTCGTGCCTGTATTGTTGCCTGTATCGGTACAAGTAGCAACGAGGAAATAATTTTTGAAATAGCGATATAAAGTGACTATATCGTAAGCAGTATTTGCCGTTTTTATATTCCGCTTCCACATACTTACAATATCCCGCAATTCCGGATCTGCCGCTTTCCGTATCTCCATCCACCGCTTAGTCATAACTAATTTCCACATCTACGCTATAAAATTGTGCTGCAAATAAATTTTTCGGTATTTTGATGATTTATGCCATTAGTGGATGCCCTTGCACTTCAGTGCGTGGGTGGGACGGCTTCATCTAAAAACGAAACATACAC
>MAXT01000022.1 GCA_001751225.1 Desulfuromonadales bacterium C00003107
TTGCAGGCCTACCTTGGCTCGGTGTATGTCAACGATTTCAATAAGTTCGGTAGAACCTATCAGGTCAAGGTGCAGGCCGACGCTGCCTTTCGAAGCAGCGCCGAGGACATTCGCCGCTTGGAGGTGCGCAATAGCCGCGGCCAGATGATCCCCCTGGGCAGCGTGGTGGATATCGACGAAGCCGTCGGGCCGCAGTTGGTCAAACGCTACAATATGTATCCGTCGGCCACCATCAACGGTCGGGCCGGCCCGGGCCACAGTTCCGGCGAGGCCCTGGCCCTGATGGAACAGCTGGCCGAGAGCAATCTGCCCGCTTCCTTCGGTTTCGAGTGGACTGGCATGTCCTATCAGGAAAAGATCACCAGCAGCCAGACCCTGTTGATCTTCTTGCTGGCGGTAACCTTTGTCTACCTGGTACTCTGCGCCCAGTACGAAAGCTGGTCGAGCCCGCTGATGGTTATTCTGTCGGTGCCCCTGGCCCTGATTGGAACTGTCGGCGCGGTTATGATTCGTGGTATGGACGTCAACGTCTACACCCAGATCGGTATCGTGCTGCTTATCGCCCTGGCATCCAAGACTTCGATTCTGATCGTCGAGTTCGCCAAGTCTAAGCGTGAAGAAGGGGAGGAGATCGTCGAAGCCTCCATGGGGGCGGCTGCGCTGCGCTTTCGACCGGTTCTGATGACCGCCTTCACCTTTATTCTTGGCGTGTTCCCCTTAGTAATCGCCAGCGGCGCCGGTTCTGCCAGCCGTCAGGCGCTCGGCACCGCCGTGTTCGGCGGCATGATCGCCGCCACCCTGCTGTTGCTGATCTTTGTGCCGGTTTTTTATGTGGTAATACAGAGGGCCAGCGAAAATATTCGTGCTCGCTGGAAAGGGCAAAAGCCCTGATGTTGCCGAAGGAGATTCGCTGATGGCCCGCAAAACTAAAGCCGAAGCTGAACAGACCCGTCAGGATATTTTCAACGCTGCCCTGGAGCTGTTTCACGATCGGGGTTTTTCCCGCACTACCCTAGATCAGATCGCCCGTAAGGCCGGGGTGACTCGGGGCGCCATCTACTGGCACTTCAAGGATAAGGTCGACCTGTTTGTTGGGCTCAAGGACGAGGTTGAGGGCTCGGCTGGTATGCGTCTCGAAGACTTCCTGCAAATATCTGTCGATTCTCTGGCCGACATGCAGGAGGGGCTGCTGAGCTTCTTTCGCAGTCTGGAGGAAAACCTGCGTTTTCGTACCTATCTGCGCACAGTTCTCTTCCGCACTGAATTCACCGATGACCTGCAGCCCTTGATGGAGCAGTATCAGCACAGGCTTCGCCTTCGTCAGCAGAAGGACGAAGACGATCTGCGGCGTTTGCAAAAGGCCGGCAAGGTGCGAGCCGATGTAGACTGCATTCAAGCGGCCCTTGCCGTCAGGGTCTTGATGATCGGCCTGCTGCACACCTGGCTTATGGATAGCGATATATTTTCCATCGCAGAGCAGGGTGGCGCCCTGACCGGGGAGTATTTTGCCAGTCTACGAGCGGATGGATAGCAGGGCTGAGATCTCACCTCCGGCTCCAGGCAAATAAAAACCCCCGCTGTATTTCAGGCGGGGGTTTCTTTGTCCGTTGTCAGCAATTGTGACGCATGGGTAAATCTTATTCTTCGTACTTTTGCCAACTGTCGTCGGGGTCAAAGTCGCTTAGGTCAAGGGCTTGCCTGGCAGTGTCTTTCCCCAGATCCTTCTCATAGATCACCCCTTCCTGATTGACGATAAAGGTCATGATCCCCGAAGCCTCGTACTTGGCGGGATAGGCCACCATAGCGAAGCCGAGAATCATCCTCCCCCCGGCCACGTAGTTAAAGGCTCCGCCGTTGGCATGGGTTCCCTGTGCCTTGAGAATCTTGAAAAAATAGCCGTGAAAAGGCTCCGGCGGGTCCTCATCCAGGGTGCCCGTATAGCCTTCTTCCGTGGCCCGCGCGATCAGCGGGCCGAAGGGGCTTTCCACCTCGCCCTCCGCCACCGGCCAATAGAGACCGTCTTTCTGGCCCTCGCTGCTGGTCAGCTTCTGAGCGAAGGTCGGATTGTCGCCGTTGTGTTTGCCGCTGGCATATTCCCGTTGAGCTGCTGTATAGGCCCGCATCACCTCGATGGTGTGCAGCTCGTTGCGGCCGATCCGCCGGTTGAGAATCTCCTCCCGGCCCGCCGCCGTGTCGAAAGCCCAGGCGTCACGGTGACGCCGAATGGGAATCGGGAAGGGATAATCCTTGCTGCCGAGGATAAGCACCGTCCGCTCTGCCTCTTCCTGCTCCTGTTCAAGACGGTGCTTCTCGCCAAAAACTTCTAAAAAGCGCGCTCGGCTGTTCCGGTCCGCCACCGGATCGCCGGAAGCGATCAGATCCGCCGCGTCGGGGCCGAGGATCGCCAGCAAAGCGCTGTCGTCGTCGTTTTGAACCGCCCCGACCAGAGCCGCCACTGCCTGCTGTGGCGAGGCGAAGCCCTGCTGATCCGCTGGTTTCTGGTTCGGCATATGGCAGGCGGCCAGGGCTATGATCAGTGCCGCTGCACAGAGAAACAGGCGCAGCATCCTCTGCCTATTGTCTTTCGGCAACCTCATGGGCGTTCCTTTCATCTATTCAAAAAAAAGCGTGGTTTAGCTCGCTGGCTCAACGCCTACTGCGGTCACGATAATTGCGGATAGCTCCCGTTGCGCTGCGGTTGTCGCGGGTGTTGCCCGGCCGGCCTTGCCAACTGCTGCGGCCTCGTTCACTTGATCGGCGCTCTTTGACGCCCTGGTCGACCCGGTTAAACGCATTATCCCGGGACTTCTGGGGCTGTTGGCGTTCCACCCGTTGCCGAGGTACTGCCCGCTCGACCCGTTGCGGTTTCGGCTGAGACCGCACGACCGGTTGCCGCGTCGTGCGCTTTCTCTCAACTTTCACCTGTTGCGGCTGTCTGGCTTGGCTGCGGGTGGTTGTCGGTTGGCTGCGTTCGATTTTCCGCTGCTGCCGAGTTTCAGTGGTAATTTTATCCCGTTGTTGTCGATCCCGCTCAATTTGGGTCCGTATCGACCGGTTGGCGTCGGTTCGGGTCTGTACCTGCCGGTTGCGCTCGGTAACCGAAGCCCTCTGCCGCTGAGTATCAAGCCGCTGCCGGGTTTGGGTGGTCCGCTCGACGCGCTGGCGATCAATCCTCTGGCGATCCAGTCGATTGCGGTCGATGCGGCTCCCGGTGCGATTCAGTTCCTGACGCTGCGGAAAACCTCGGGTGTCCCGCCGGTACTGAACAGCGCGGGGCGCTTGGCCGTATCTGTGAGCGGTGCGGTTATCGCGGTAGGCGACCCCCCGTCGGTGCAGCGGGGCGTGCTGCCAGCGACCGTGTTTGGTGTGCCATCGGTTGTGATGAACATAGCGCGGCCGCTTGTGGATATCAATGTGAACGTAGCGCCGGTGCCAGTTAAAATAGCTCCAGTTGCCGTAGCTGAAACTGAAGTAGAAGCCCGGCCAGTAACCGATACCCAAGCCGATGCTCACCCCCGGTGGTCCCCAATAATAGGGCGAATAAGCCGGATACCCCCAGCGGCCGTAGATCGTCCAGGGATCATAATAGGGCACGTAGACAACTCGGGGGTCGGCCGGTTGAATGATGATGGTCTCTTTTTCAACCACCACCTTCTGCCGGTTGTTGTTGGCCAAGTTGCCCTGGGCACGGGCGGCGGCCCGCAGTTCCTGCACCGTGTCCATGACCTGCGCTTCCTGAGCCAGAAAGGCGTTGCCCAGGTTGGTAGTCTCGCCGATTCGTTCGCTCATCAGGGCCAGAATATCCGGAAAATGACAGAGCGCCTTGACGCTCGGGTCCCAATACTCAGCTGCCAGGACCTCATCAAGGGCTTCGTCCTGCAAGTGCGAGTTGTTTTTGCGCCAGCGATCGGCTTCAATCAACTCGATGGGATAGGTTGACGCCATCAAAATCTGTGACAACAGCGCATCGGGATACAGGGCGATGGGAGCTAGCATCTGGGCCAGCTCCTCGCGGCTGTAGGTAGCGGACGCTTCCACAGCTTCGTCCTCCTGAGCCTGAGCTTGTGTTGGCAACAAAGCAAAACCGAAAACAAGTGAACAAGCGATGATTATCCCAATGGTCAGACGGTAGATGGTTGCTGCCTTCATGACGACCTCCTAAAAGCCGGTACGTCGCGGTCCGGTCTTGCTTTAAGTATGAACCTACTGGACGGCTGACGCAAAACATCAGCCTTGCCGTTCTTGTGTTTAGGACGGATTATTGGCGGGAAGGTTTACGTTGGGAGTTGTCTTTGCGCAGGTTTTCATAGGGCGGGACGTTTTCTTGCGGAGCAAAGCGGCCCATCCTTGCGGGTAAACGCTGTCTTGACCCGCCATTTCTCTTGAGGTAGATTAATCGCGTCTAAACCTTCGTGGCTTGTCGGAATAAGCATGCCTGGAAAGAATCTAGCCAGCGATGAGAACTCAATCTGCCCAGCCGGAGATGATCCGGTGGGCGGCTTTTGTGATTTAGTTGTCCATTTGGTGCTCCGAACTACTGTGTGGGCAGGTGCTATTAGTAGGTGGAAAAACCATAGGAAGGAAATAGGGGGAGTGCCCTCAATTTCCCCATCAAGTATCGGATATTTGGGATTTGATGGTAACGCTGGTTGTGTTGGTTTTGGAGGTTGCTAAATGCTAATTGATAATTATCCCATCGGGATAACGCTAAAGTTTTTGGACGAAAAACTCGAAAGCGAATTTTTAGAAGATGTCTTCTTTGGCAACCTACTTGGTCATAGGTTGATTTATCTAGGGGGGACATTCCTGTATACAGTGTTTTTCTTTCTTGATTGTTACTTAATGAAGGACCAGTTGTTGAGTTGTGTATATATTCGGTTTTTTGTGGTGTGCCCAATGCTGCTTACCACTTATTTTCTCGTTGGTAAGCCTCTTTATGAAAAATACTTTACGGCCATATCTTTGATAAATGGTTTCGGTGCAGGAGGAGGCGTGCTTCTATTGATGGTGCAAGCAACTTCTTCTTGGAGCCCCTTTTATTATGGGGGCCTGATACTCTGCTGTCTGTTTTTTTATGTATTTCAGCCAAAACAGGTGCTCTCAAATGTTCTCGCCTGGGGGGTGCTTGGTCTGTATATGGTGGTTACTGCTTTTTTTACTGATACACCCGGGGCTATTTTTTTACATAATAGTTTTGTCTTTATTTTCTTTAATATTGGCGGGATGTTTGCGTGTTATTCCATGGAACTGTCCCAGAGAAAGGAATTTATTCATAGATTTACTGTCCAGGATCAGGCTGATCGCTTATACCATGCTCTGTCCGAGGTTGAGCAGCAACGTGAAAAGGCTCAGCGGTTGTCACTCCAGGATTCCCTTTCCGGCTTACCCAATAGACGTCATTTTTTTTCGGTGTTGGCGAATGAGTTGGAACATTCTTGCCAGATAGGGCAGGAAGTTAGCCTCATTTTGGTCGAAGTCGATAATTTCAAGCAAGTCAACGATCGATTAGGTCATGTGGCAGGAGATCAGATTTTGGCTCTTGTTGGCGGGATCATTGGCGACATTGTTCGCAAAGATGATACTCCTTGTCGATATGGGGGTGAGAAATTTGCGGTTTTCCTGCCCAATGCATCCAGCCAAATTGCTGAAAAAATCGGTCGCAGAATTATGGAGTACGTCGAATGTGCTGACATATCAGTAGGGCACGCCGAGGAGTTTCTAACTGCCAGTGTGGGGGTTGTAACCTTGCCACCTGGGCAGCAATTTCCGGTCGAAAATTTTATTGATTTCGCAGGTCAAGCACTTTATAAGGCTAAAAACTGTGGAAGTAACCAGTTGCGCAAGTGGACGGAAGATCTGC
This sequence comes from Desulfuromonadales bacterium C00003107, assembly GCA_001751225.1. GTDB lineage: Bacteria > Desulfobacterota > Desulfuromonadia > Desulfuromonadales > Syntrophotaleaceae > Syntrophotalea_A. The sequence continues at coordinate 5,861 of MAXT01000022.1, forward strand.
AGGGCTACGGCGCATAATTAGTTTCCATCCGGAAGCGGCCCTTTTCCCCAATCTCTGCGTCAATCTGCACGTTTGCTTGTGCGGCGTAAACAGCTACGCCTCCGCGCAACCGTTTGATTTTCTTGACCTTGGGAAAAATTGCTCGTTTCCCATATGAAAACTACATCGTGTCCATCCGGAGTTTCCGGATGAACACTAATTATGTCAGATGACTTTTGTGAATAAGGATGTAAAATCATATATTCCGAGATTTGATTTTCGTGAGAAGGCAGATAACGGCTGGATTGAAACAAAGAAAATGCGTAAGAAACCACAGGATAGAGAATACGATGACAAGCCCCACAGGGAACAAAGATGGCCCACCCCAAACACAGGGTGGGCCATCTTTGTTCCTGATTAGTGTCGAGCTTCAGCCAGTGTGACATACACTGTCACAACAACGCGGTAGCCTGTCATGGACAACAACTCCAAGGAGGCGTCCATGGCGATAAATCGCATTCAGTTTCAGGCGCGGCTAAGCCTGGGTCAGTTTTTGAAACACTATGGTACCGAAGCCCAATGTGGATCGGCTTTTGAAAAGGCTCGTTGGCCTAGCGGATTTATCTGCCCAACTTGCCAAAATACCCGTTACTGCCAGGTTCAGCATGGCCGAGTAAAAACGTTTCAGTGTAACCGTTGCCATAAGCAGGTGACGCTGACTGGCGGCACGATCTTTCATGCTACCAAGTTGCCACTGATGATCTAGTTTCAGGCCTTGTTCTTCCTGACC
>MAXT01000023.1 GCA_001751225.1 Desulfuromonadales bacterium C00003107
ACATGTGTCGTATATGCCTGCGTAAACTCGCGTTGGAGGGCAAACTCCCCGGCGTGATTAAGTCAAGCTGGTAAACAGAACGAAGGAGTTGCATCCATGGCAATGACCGATCCTATCGCGGATATGCTGACCCGGATTCGCAACGCGGGTCTCGCAAAGCACTCGAAGTGCGACATTCCGTCTTCAAGGCTCAAAGTAGCTTTGGCGACAGTGCTCAAGGATCTTGGCTATATTAAGAATTTCAAGACTGCAGCCGATGACAAGCAAGGCGTGTTGCGGATCTATTTAAAATTCGACGGCGAAGATAAGCACGTTATTCATGAAATCAAGCGGGTTTCGACCCCTGGTCGGCGGGTATATGTCGGCAAGGATGAGATTCCGGTGATCAAAAATGGCCTGGGCGCTGCCATCATTTCTACCTCTAGGGGGGTGATGCACGATGTGGCTGCTCGGGAGGCCCAGGTGGGCGGTGAGATTCTCTGCGCCATCTGGTAAGTAGATACGGCTAAGGAGCCCAGAAAATGTCAAGAATAGGGAAAAAACCCGTAGCTATACCGAGTGGCGTTCAGATTGCTTTGAAAGATGATAATCTGACCATCAAGGGCCCTAAGGGTGAACTTAAGCGGTCAATTGTGGCCGGTGTCTCGGTTTCTGTAGAGGCCGACCAAGTACTGGTTCAGAGCGCAGATGAGAGCAAGGGTGCCCGGGCCTATCAAGGCTTGATGCGTTCCTTGCTTGCCAACATGGTTGATGGTGTTACCAAGGGCTTCGAAAGGGTTCTTGAAATCAACGGAGTCGGCTACCGCGCTGAGCTAAAAGGGAGTACTCTTAATCTGGCGCTCGGTTTTTCCCACGGCATCGAATATCCGTTGCCGAAGGGAATTAGCGTTGAGGTCGAAAAGCAGACCAAGATTATCGTGCGTGGCATTGATAAAGAACTGGTTGGTGCTACGGCAGCCAAGATTCGTTCTTTCCGGCCGCCCGAGCCTTATAAGGGCAAGGGTATCAAGTATGCCGATGAGCGTATCATCCGTAAGGCTGGCAAAGCTGGCAAAAAATAACTGACTTAAGGTCAAGGAGACAGACAGTGAACGTCGCGACGAAAAGGCGTCAGGCAAGGCTGAAGAGGCAGGCACGGGTTCGCCGCAAGGTATGCGGTACCAGCGAACGTCCGCGCCTCTGCATCTTCCGCAGTGCCAAACATATTTACGCCCAGATCATAGAGGATACTACTGGCACCACTCTGGTTTCCGCATCGACTCTCTGCAAAGAGGTCATCGAGGACCTGAAAGGGACCGGCAATATTGACGCGGCCAAGGCGGTCGGCACTGCTGTCGCCAAAAAGGCCCTCGCTAAAGATATTAAAGAAGTGGTTTTTGACCGTAACGGTTTCCTTTATCATGGCCGTATCAAGGGCCTAGCCGATGCGGCTAGGGAAGCCGGACTGTCTTTTTAGGTAAGGAGGATTTCTTTGCTTCGCAATGATCCCAACGAAATGGAATTAACTGACCGCGTGGTACATATCAATCGCTGCGCTAAGGTCGTTAAAGGTGGACGCCGCTTCAGCTTCTCAGCTCTGGTTGTTGTTGGTGACGGTAAAGGTCGTGTCGGTTTTGGGCATGGCAAGGCGAAGGAGGTTCCTGAGGCTATACGCAAGGGCGTTGAACAGGCCAAAAAGAGCCTGATCACGGTGCCGTTGTCGGACCGAACTATTCCCTTCGATATTATCGGTAAGTTCGGTGCCGGTAAGGTCCTGCTTAAGCCGGCTTCGCCCGGTACTGGTGTAATTGCCGGTGGTGCAGTCCGCGCGGTTCTTGAAGCTGCTGGAGTGGGCGATATCCTGTCCAAGTGCCTTGGGTCCAACAACCCCCACAATGTCGTCCGGGCTACGATTAACGCATTGTCCCGACTGCGTAGTGCCGAAGAAATTATGGCTCGCCGGGGGCTTGGCGCTGAAGAATAGGCACCGCTGAAAAGGAGAAGATTTATGGCCGCACAGATTAAAGTCACGTTGGTCAAGAGCGGTATTGGCCGTAATAAATATTTCACAAAGGTTCTCAAAGGCCTGCAGCTGACTAAGCTGCACAAAACGGTTGAGTTACCAGATACCCCGGAGATTCGGGGTATGATTAACAAGGTTTCTCACATGGTCGTGGTTGAGGGCTGATTCAATCCAGGGGAATGGCTGTTATGGATCTGAGTAATCTGAGTCCGGCAATCGGCTCAACAAAAAATAGAAAACGTCTCGGTCGCGGAGCTGGTTCCGGTACCGGTAAGACCGCCGGTAAGGGTCATAAGGGACAGAACGCTCGTAGCGGTGGCGGTGTTAAGCCCGGTTTTGAGGGGGGGCAGATGCCTCTGCAGCGTCGTCTGCCTAAGCGAGGGTTTACTCCCCTGGACAAGAAGGTCTATGTCCTGGTGAATCTACGTGACCTGCAGAACTTGTTTGAAGCAGGCTCTGTGGTGGACCTGGAAGCGCTCGGCAAGGCTGGTTTGATTACGAAGCTTAAGGATGGCATCAAGATCCTCGCTGATGGGGACCTCGATAAGGCTCTGACGGTCAAAGCACACAAATTCAGCAAAGCTGCTCAGCAAAAGATTGAAGCAGCTGGCGGCAAAGCCGAGGTTCTCTGACGTGGTCAAGAGCATCCAGAATATTTTCAGCATACCGGAACTGCGGCGACGCATCCTGTTTACGCTTGGGATGCTCGCCGTTTATCGTGTAGGCTGCCATATCCCAACGCCTGGTATCGATGCTCAGGTGCTCGCCACCTTTTTTGAGGGCAGCCAAGGGACCCTGCTTGGTATGGTCAGCGCATTTACCGGCGGTGCATTGCAGCGTATGACCGTATTCGCTCTTGGAATCATGCCCTATATCAGCGCCTCGATTATTATGCAGTTGCTCGGCGTGGTTTTCGAGCCTGTTGAAAGGCTGTCTAAAGAGGGCGAACAAGGGCGTAAAACCATTACTAAATGGACTCGTTACGGCACTATTGTGCTGTCGATTGTTCAGGGTACCGGCATCGCCGTCGGCCTGCAGCAGATGAGCGGCAAAGGCGGTGTATCGGTGGTACCCGATCCGGGGCTCGGCTTTATTCTGCTGACAGTGCTGACACTGACCGCCGGTACCGCATTTATCATGTGGCTAGGTGAGCAAATTACCGAGCGGGGTATCGGAAATGGTATCTCATTGATCATTTTTGCCGGTATCGTCGCTAATATGCCCTCTGCGGTGGTTAACACCCTGCGGCTTATGAATACTGGCGCTGTCAGCTTGTTTGTTGTGATCGTTATACTGGCAGTCATGATTGCGGTTATTGGTGCTATCGTCTTCATGGAACGGGGCCAGCGGCGCCTGCCGATTCATTACGCTAAGCGCGTAGTAGGCATGCGCAACTACGGCGGCCAGAAGAGCCATCTGCCACTCAAGGTTAATATGAGTGGGGTTATCCCACCGATCTTTGCCAGTTCCATTATCATGTTTCCCGCTACTATCGCTAATTTGATAGAGATTGAATGGATGAATGCCTTTGCGGCCATGATGACGCCGACCCATCTGCTTTATAATGTCATTTTTGTTGCATTTATCATCTTCTTCTGTTACTTCTACACGGCTGTTACCTTCAACCCGCTGGATGTGGCAGAAAATGTTAAAAAGCAGGGGGGATATATTCCTGGCATCCGACCGGGTAAAGCGACCTCTGATTATATCAATGACGTGTTGAATCGACTGACTTTTGCCGGCGCAATCTACATTGCTGCGGTGTGTGTACTGCCGACAATTTTGATCAGCTCGTTTAATGTGCAGTTCTTTTTTGGCGGTACCTCGCTACTCATTGTAGTCGGGGTCGGCCTTGATACCGCCGCACAAATCGAAGCACATCTGATCTCCCGGTCTTACGAGGGCTTTATGAAGGGTGTTACCCTCAGGGGACGGCAGGGATAGTATGGAGTTGAGCCAATGAAGATGATTTTTTTGGGCCCGCCCGGTTCGGGAAAAGGGACCCAGGCTAAAATGATCTCCGTCAGACTAGGAATTCCACAAGTCTCGACGGGCGACATGCTTCGCTCTGCTGTTCGGGAGGGGACCCCCATGGGCCTCAAGGCAAAAGCTATGATGGATTCAGGAGCGCTGGTTGCCGATGAGGTGGTGGTTGGCATTGTCCAGGAACGTCTGGCCAAGGTCGATTGCGAGTCAGGCTTTATTCTAGACGGATTTCCCCGGACGGTGCCTCAGGCTGACGCTTTGCAGGCTTGCCTGCGGGGGCTCGGTAAAGATCTTGATGTGGTTATTTCCCTTGAGGTTGATAAAGACGCCGTTGTAGAGCGTATCACTGGTCGGCGCACCTGTCGCGACTGTGGCAAGATGTTTCACGTACGCTTAGACCCGCCTACTCAGGAAAATATCTGTGATGTTTGCGGGGGTGAGCTTTGTCTCCGCGACGATGATCGGGAAGCGACCATACGCAAGCGCCTTGAGGTTTATGCGGAGCAGACTGCGCCCCTGATTGACTATTATCAACGGTTCAATTTGGTCCAGACCATCGATGGCATGCAGGACATTTCTCAAGTGCAGGATCAGATCCTGATGGCTATGGGCGGCAAGTAATGATTGTTTTGAAGTCCCGGGCAGAACTCGATAAGATGAGGGATGCTGGGAAGGTTGTTGCTGAAATAATCGCCTTGCTGAAAGAATCTATTAAGCCGGGTGTAACCACTGCTGAGCTTGATAGCCTGGCGGAAAAGGAATGCCGTAAACGGGGGGCGAAACCGGCCTTTAAAGGTTATGGAGGCTTTCCCTACAGTATTTGTGCCTCACCGGACGATCAAGTAGTACACGGATTTCCCAACACTCTGCCGGTTCCTGAAGGGACTATTCTGAGTATCGATTTCGGAGTGGTTTATCGAGGGTATTACGGCGACTCTGCCTTTACGGCGCCGGTTGGTTCAATCAATGACCAGAAGCGGCATTTGGTAGAGATTACAGATAAAGCTCTTTCTTTAGCCATCGAGCAAGTTTGCTGTGGTGGTTACCTTTATGATGTGGCCCGTGCTGTTCAGGCCTGCGTTGAGGCTGAAGGATTCAGTGTGGTTCGGGAGTTTGTCGGGCATGGAATCGGCAAGGGGTTGCACGAGGAACCTCAGATACCTAATTTTGTTCCTGATGCCGGACGTGGCGTTCAGCTTAAATCCGGTATGACTTTGGCGATTGAGCCGATGGTCAATGCTGGCGCCCCTGGAGTGAAGATTTTACGGGATGGTTGGACGGCGGTTACCGTCGATGGACAACCATCGGCACATTTTGAACATACGGTTGCAGTTACAGAAAACGGTCCCGAAATTTTAACCCAGATCAGATAGACACCCGGCAGAGGAAGGGGAGCTTCGGTCAAACGCTTCCTTATAGCCGACTTCTTAATAGGACAAAGGAACAATCAATGAAAGTTCGAGCTTCGGTCAAACCGATTTGCGTTAAGTGCAAAGTCATCAAGCGCAAGGGAATTCTTAGGGTCATCTGCGAAAATCCCAAGCATAAACAGAAACAGGGATAACCGGATCAGGAGGAAAATACATTGGCACGTATTGCTGGTATCGATTTACCAAGAAATAAGCGGATTGAGGTAGCCCTCACCTACATCTTTGGTGTGGGTCGGTCTTTGTCCCAGGATGTTTTGCAGAAGGCCGGAGTAGACCCCAATACCCGTACTGATGACCTGACCGACGCTGAAGTCGGTAAGATCAGAGAGGTTATTGATGGCGGATATCAGGTCGAAGGTGATCTGCGCCGGGTTGTCACGACCAATATCAAACGGCTCATGGATTTGGGTTGCTATCGTGGCCTGCGTCATCGCCGCGGTCTGCCGGTGCGCGGACAGAAAACCAAAACCAACGCCCGGACCCGTAAGGGACCTAGAAAAACTGTGGCTGGTAAGAAGAAATAATTGGAGGAACCATGGCTAAGCCTGGTAAGAAGACGGTAAGAAAGAGTAGGGAAAAAAAGAATGTTGCCAACGGCATTGCGCATATTCAGGCGACCTTCAATAATACAATCGTGACGTTTACCGACGTCAGCGGTAATGTGGTTTCCTGGTCAACCTGTGGCGCCAATAGCTTTAAGGGCTCCCGTAAAAGCACTCCCTTTGCAGCGCAGATTGCTGCTGAGGAAGCTGCCAAGAAAGCCCAGGATCACGGCATGCGCTCGGTTGAAATTCGAGTTAAGGGCCCTGGTTCCGGCCGTGAGTCGGCCCTGCGAGCCATTTCGGCTGCTGGTCTCAACATCAGTCTGATCAAAGATGTGACCCCCATTCCGCACAACGGTTGTCGTCCGCCGAAGCGCAGAAGAGTCTAACCATACAAGGAGGATGAACGTTGGCTAGATATACTGGACCCGTCTGCCGTCAGTGTAGAAGGGAAAATATGAAGTTGTTCCTGAAAGGGGACAGGTGCTATACCGACAAGTGTGCTGTTGAGCGGCGGAACTACGCCCCGGGGGTTCATGGTCAGGGTCGCGTCAAGGTTACCGAATACGGAACCCAGTTGCGGGAAAAACAGCGTGTCAAGCGCACCTACGGTCTGTTGGAAAAGCAGTTTCGTGCTTATTTCGATAAGGCTGATCGTGCCAAAGGTGTTACCGGTGAAAACTTGCTGGTGTTGCTTGAGCGTCGCTTTGACAGCGTTGTTTACCGTCTCGGCTTTGCCAGTTCCCGTAATGAGGCTCGTTTGCTCATTCGCCAGGGGCACTTTCTGGTCAATGGTCGCAAGGTGAATATCCCTTCCTTTCTCGTGCGGGTCAACGATGTTGTCGAATTGCGGGAAAAGAGCCGTAAGATCGCACGTGTTAACGACTCTCTCGACGGCGTTATGCGTCGTGGCGTGCCTTCCTGGGTAGAGTTGGAGCGAGACGCTTTTAAGGGGACCTTAAAGACCCTGCCCGTTCGCGAAGAGATGACGACGCCTGCGTTCCAAGAACAGCTGATCGTCGAGCTCTATTCGAAGTAATCGCGACATGAGGCGGTTGTAACCTCATTATGGAGGATCCGGATGTATAAAAACTGGAGAGATCTCATCAAGCCAAAGCGCCTCCAGATTGAATCGGACAGCCTGTCTGATTGTTATGGAAAGTTTAAGGCGGAGCCTTTTGAACGTGGATTCGGTACCACTTTGGGTAATGCTTTGCGGCGAGTGCTTCTGTCGTCTTTGCAGGGCGCTGCTATCACTTCCGTGCGGATCAAGGGCGTCCTCCATGAGTTCTCGACCATCCCCGGTGTTACTGAGGATGTTACCGATATTATTCTGAACCTCAAAGGTGTGCTACTTAAGTTGCACGGTAATGAGGGACGAAATATTCGCCTTGTTAAAAAGGGCGCCGGATTAATTACTGCCCGTGATATCGTAACAGATTCTCACGTCGAGATACTTAATCCCGACCATCACATTCTGACCTGCTCAAAAGAGGCTGATGTGGAGATCGACATGGTCGTGGCCCTGGGTAAAGGATACGTTCCGGCCGAGCGTAATCGCGATGAAAAGGCACCGGTTGGTACTATCCCAATTGATGCCATCTTCTCACCCATCAAAAAAGTCAATTTTACTGTGACCAACGCTCGTGTCGGCCAGATTACTGACTTCGACAAGCTGAACCTTGAGGTCTTTACGGATGGCAGTGTTCGTGCCGATGATGCCGTTGCCTACGGGGCCAAGATTCTTAAGGAGCAGTTACAGATCTTTATCAATTTTGATGAAGAGGCCGAAACACAGGGCGTTGATGAGAACGAAGAGGGCCGAAAAATCAATGAAAACCTCTATCGCTCTGTAGACGAACTTGAGCTTTCGGTGCGCAGTGCCAATTGCCTTAAAAATGCCAATATTCACCTGATCGGTGATCTTGTGCAGCGATCCGAAGCAGAAATGCTTAAAACTCAGAACTTTGGGCGTAAATCACTGAATGAGATCAAGGACATCTTGGCTGAGATGGGCTTGTCCCTGGGGTTGGCTCTGGACGGATTTCCCGATCCTGAATATCTAAAGCTGATTCGTGAGGGTAGCGAGGACGTTTGATCCTCAGATACCCCGTTAAGTAACGAAGAAAGGACCGTAGAACCATGCGTCACAATAAATCCGGCAGGCGGCTCGGCCGCAATTCGAGTCATCGGGCCGCAATGATGCGCAACATGGTGACAT
>MAXT01000024.1 GCA_001751225.1 Desulfuromonadales bacterium C00003107
TCTCTACATCACTCTTCTTTTGCCGCGCTATCTCCTCGTACACCACCTTTACATGCTGTGGCACGTTCCTCTTTTCGTCCTCCTTAGGCGAAAGATAAGGTGCATCTGTCTCTGTAAACAAATAGGAAAGAGGTATCCGCTTCGCCACCTTCTTCATGCTTTTGCTTCGCACTATTGACGTGGGCAGTGAAACGTAATATCCTTCTTCGCATATCCGTTCCGCAAGCTGCGGCTTGCCCGTGAAGCAATGAAATACCGCTTTCTTTATGTCTGCATCCGAAATAAGCTTCAAACCATCTTCTATCGCCTCGCCACCAGTGGTACCACGCAGATGCAACACAACCGGTAAATCAAGTTCCTTCGCCAGCTCAAGAAACTCCTCAAATATCTCCTTAGTCCTCTTTATCTTTATCGGGTCTCGTACCCAATGATAGTCAAGCCCTATCTCTCCGATACTCACTATTCTACGTTTGTTATTACTTATAAACTCTTGATAATCCCCTATCTCCTGGTCCGTTTTCCCTGTTACGTGTATCGGATGAAGCCCAAGCGAAGCGAAGACGAAGTCTTCATGCAGACCGGCAAGTTCTAACGCCTTCTTTGCATCCTCTGGGTCCACTCCGCTTGTCACCACTCCCTTTAATTCCTGCTTGCCCGCCTCTATTACCTGCTCACGATCGCTGTCGTATTCCTCAAACGTCAAATGACAGTGTATGTCTATGATTTTAACCACCCTTCACATTTACTTCAAAAAGAAAACAGATCAAAAAGCTTTTATTACTCTATTGGCACTTATTTGGATTTACTTGGGTTTTTACTTCAACAACATCTCAGATTTTTGCAGCGTCAGCAAGTCCTCCGTGCTCAACTTTTCACCGTCTCTAAACCGCTCGTAAATGCTTTTCGCTGCTTTTCGCGCTTCCACTCGCTCTTTGAATCCCCAATCCTCTTGTACTTTACGCCTCAACCCCGTTATTACCTGATTAAAGTCCTTTACGTCACGCAGATTTTTCAGGTATAGCCTGTGTGCGTCATCCGCTTTCTCTTGCGCCTCTAAGAATCGTCTGTGTGCATCATCCGCCTTCGCTCTTACCCTATCCGCTTCTTTAAAGCTTTCTACCATATTATCATGGCACTCATGAGATAGCTTTACATGGCTTAATACCGCATCATGATATTTATCCGCTTCTTCACGGTATTTCTGCGCTGTCTTCAGCGATTCTTTTAACTCCTTGTCCTTCTCCCATTCCTTCTGCATCCGAGCGAACTCCTTCCTCAGCTCCGTAATCTTCGCCACTAATTTCTTCTCTTTATCCTTACTCAGCACCTCTACCTGCTGCTTCAATTCTAATTCATCTATTCTTTCTCTAAGCCCCTCGAAAGTGCGAATGCTCTGCATGTCATTCTCCTTCCGTAACTTCTCCACCGTCGAATAGTACTTAGACGCTTTTCTATTTAACTCGCCTCTCTTTGCCTTATTCTCCTCTATAAACTTCTCATAATCCTCTCTTTGCTTCTTAAAACCCTTGGCCTTCTCCACCGCCTCGCGTATCCGACCATTTAATTCGTCTCTTAAATCTGCCCACTTACTCGCTTCAGAATTTAATTCAGTCCTTCTTCTCTTATATTCTTCCGCTTTTTTTATTACTTCCGCTCTCTTTCCTTCTAATTCATCAAGCATCCTTATCTCTCACCGTCACTTGGCTCATCTCTGCTGAAGCATTAACTACTTCTTCGTTGAACTCCTCCAACCGCATCTCTCAACTTTCGCCTTTTATAACATTTAATCCCCTGCACTTTATAAATACCTTATATTTCACACAACCAGATTTTTATACGCATTTCCATCATCAAAACAATAGCGGACATTACAAAAATCCTTCTTTAACGCTATAACTTCTTCCTTCACTCTTTTCTCATCTTCTCCCCTTATCACTACCCTCTTTATAAGAGACGCAACCTCTCGCATCTCCGAATCTTTCATGCCTAATCTCGTAAGCTCTTGTACGCCCAGCCTGATGCCAGAAGGCTTTTCAGGTGATTTATCGTATGAAAACATGTTCTTATTAATTATTATATACGCATTCTCCAATTTCTTAGCGACCCGATCTCCACCACCGAAACTGCGAACGTCAACTGCAACTTGATGCGACTCGGTAAATCCTTTATGCTCGCATAAAACCTCGAAACCGTCCTCGTATAGATACTGTGCCAACGCCTTCGCATTTGATTGTATCTGTGCTGCATACTCTTCGCCAAATTGCATCATTTCCACCAACGTAACTGCCAATCCGGCGACGTGATGCAGATGATGGTTGCTCACCGTCCCGGGGAAAACAGCTTCGTCTATTTCGTCTTTCACCGCTCTTTTACACAGTATTATCGCGCCTTGAGGTCCTGGGAATGTTTTATGTGTGCTGCTCGTAACAACATCCGCACCTTCACGCAGCGGGTCTTGAAATCGCTTCCCTGCTATGAGTCCCAATACATGTGCGCCATCGTACACTATCTTCGCACCCACTTCATCCGCCGCCGCTCTCGCCTCCTGAACGGGATGAGGAAAGAGGAAGAGACTGGCACCGAACAAAATTAGTTTTGGCTTCTTCTCCTTTATCTCCCGCACCATCGCATCTACATTTATATTCATCTCTTTTGGATCGAAAGGAAACTCATGTAGCTTTAAATTCCGTATCCCCGGAACAGAATACTTCGCATGGCTTATATGACCGCCTTCTGGTACAGACAGCGCCATTATAATATCACCCGGTGATGTAAGTGCGAATAATGTGGCTATATTTGCATTCACACCGGAAATCGGCTTTACGTTCACATGCTCCGCATTGAACAGCTCTTTTGCATACTCTATTGCCTTTCCTTCTATCACATCTATGTACTTGCATCCCTGGTAAAACCGGTCGCCAACATCCCCTTCTGCATACCTGTGTGACAGGTCCGAAGCGAGAAGCTTCCTCACCGCCCCGCTTGTAATGTTTTCGCTCGCGATCATCGGTAACGCATGTTCATAAAGGTCTTTATGCGCCCGTGCCGCTTCCATAATCTCTTCTATCTTGTCCTGCATAATTCTCTTATTTCCCCAACAGTATAGAAAGAATAGCCATTCTCACGGGAACACCATAAAAGGACTGCGTGAAATACCTTGCGTTTTTTGTCTTGTCTACTTCCACATCTATCTCGTCCACTCTCGGAAGGGGGTGCATCACCACCACATCCTCATTCTCTTTTAAAATATCGGTAGTTATGCGATAAGTCCCCGCAACTTTGCTATATTCCGTAGGGTCGGGGAACCGCTCCTTTTGTATCCTCGTCACATATAAGACGTTCACTTTCTTTATTACTTCTTTTACATCCGTGTATTCAAAAATTTCAGCACCCGTTTCTTTTAAGTCCGACTTTATCTCTTCTGGCATCTTTAAGGCGTTTGGCGACACAAAAAATAGTGTCGCACCGTATAAAGAGAGTGCATAAGCAAGAGAATGTACTGTTCTACCATATTTCAAGTCCCCTATCAGTGCAATCTTTAACCCATCGAGCAGCCCTTCCCTCTTTATCGTGTATAAATCGAGCAGAGTCTGCGTAGGATGCTGTCCCGCACCATCTCCTGCGTTTATTATCGGTACAGAGGAGAAAGAAGCGGCCATTCTCGATGCCCCTTCCTGTGGATGCCTGAGCGTAATCACGTCGCAATAGCCCGATACCGTCCTTATTGTATCTGCTAAATTTTCGCCCTTAACCACCGAACTCGACTCAGTTGATGATAAATTTAATATTGCACCGCCTAACCTCGTCATTGCTGCTTCAAAAGATAGTCTTGTCCTGGTGCTTGGTTCATAGAAGAGATTTGCAAGTACTTTTCCATCCAACAAATTGCATTTCCTATCCTCCAACCCTCGCGCATATATCTCCAGCTTCTCTGCCCTGCTTAACACATAATCTATTTCTTCCTTTGAGAAATCGCGTATCGAAATAATATGGTCCTTTGTGAACATTCTGCTATAAGAGAATTTATGTAGTACCATTTAAAAACACGAGATAAAAAATAAAAATAGGAAAAATAAAAATAGGAGAAAAAATCCTACTTACCCTAAAAAAGTCGCTTCTTCTCCCTTACGCCTTTGCCTTCATTGTTATTTCCATTGAGGAAACGTTCGCTTTATCTCCTCCTTCGCCTTCTATCACTTCTGTCCCTATTTTTATGTCCTTTATCTCTGCGCCTTGCATAAACTTATTCTTCACTACTTCCGCAGTATCCACAGCTCTTGAGATTGCTCTTCCTCTCGCTTTTATCACTACCTCGTCAAAACCGTTGTTGAACTGCGTCACTACTGCCAGGACATAACTCATCACGGGCTTGTTTCCGATATATATCACGTTGTCTTCTCCCATCTTTGTATCACCTACTTGTACATACAACAGGTATATATAAAAACTTTCTGCCGTAAATACTCATTACTCGCTATTTGTTATCCCCTTCACCACCATATACCTCCTCGGGCTCGAATACCTTTTCGCCCACTATCTCCCCTGTTATTTTGCGGTAGAAGCAAGATCGGTAACCCATATGACATGCACCACCTATCTGCTTCACTTTTAACAGTACCGCATCTTCATCGCAATCTATAAAAATATCCTGTATCAACTGCTCATTACCCGAAATTTCACCTTTCCGCCATAGTTTCTTCCTGCTCCGGCTCCAGTAATGCGCTATCCCTGTC
>MAXT01000025.1:0-121 GCA_001751225.1 Desulfuromonadales bacterium C00003107
GTAACCTCATAGCAAACAGAAAGTTTATACGGTTTATTTTTAAGGATAACAGTACATATTTTATTCAGCTCTTCTATTGATAGAGGGTTCAATATCAGCTTCAACTCGTCACCGACCAAAC
>MAXT01000025.1:214-533 GCA_001751225.1 Desulfuromonadales bacterium C00003107
CGGTGGTCATTCTCACTATTACCTGTATGAGGAGTGACGAGATAGAAGAGGCTCAGAGACAAAGGCGGATATTTAAGCTTTGTTGAATTGATGATTTGCATCTCTTGATTCTTTAAATATGCCTCTTCCGTGACCTGATACAAGAATAATGACAATTTCTTGTCGGATTCCTCTGGAGAGGATAATGTTATATCGTTTTCGGATTCGATTATAGGACTGACTTGGCTATCATTTTTTATATTATCCCACAGCAATTTAATTAATGTTTTTCCGACATCAGATATCGCAGTATAATCGCTCATTTCCTATTCTCCCGCCT
>MAXT01000025.1:589-1090 GCA_001751225.1 Desulfuromonadales bacterium C00003107
AACGATGCGGATGCTTCCTTCGGGTTTATGAGCTCAGGCAATCTTATCTGCTTCCGGAAAGACTGAAAAGTTATTCTCTTCTGGATACTGCCCCACCGTTCCCAGCAAACGGCCTCGCTCATCTTCGCTATTATTTCCACCGTATCATCCGTCACATTTATCTCCACGTTTTCTTTCTTCACTCGTGGCAGGTCAAAGGTGACCAGAAAAGCATCTCCGGCATCTTCAAGCTCGAATAACGGCTCTAAATTACCATTCTGAGCCCATGTAGCTTCTATTATCCTTTTTTCTACTTTCATCTCACGTCACCTTAATCTTTACCTAACGATACATAATGGGCATATCCTGCTCCACGCCTTTTTGCATTCCAGGTGCAGAGAGCGCAGTCTCGCGCATGAGGTCCCTCGCTTTTAGTTTTATCTCCTCCTCACGCTCCATCAACTCGCTCACATCTACGTCCAGGGGTATAAACTTATCGAGTGCCTCAATTGCCGATGCCGC
>MAXT01000025.1:1255-1819 GCA_001751225.1 Desulfuromonadales bacterium C00003107
AGTCCTGTTACAGATATAACGAGTTTTGCGTTGATACTATTGAACCAATCAGCTAAAGCTCGTGTCAGTGTATAAACCGCGTTCGGCGGTATCGCAATTTCTGATAACACCACTACCACGTTTCCATTACCGTATATACTGAAAGGGCTTTCCAATTTGCCTTCGTGTATTACCATGACTGGCGGGAACAAGTCAGATTCGACATAGCCTATTTTAGTATAACCCATCTTCTCTATGACGTAAGAAGCCGCAATGGTTCCTACCAAACCCACGTCTGGCAGGCCCTCTATCACTATCGGGTTTTTATGCACTACGCCCTCCTCTTCCACTACTGTTACTGCTCCTTCTACCATTGGTTAGTAAAGGGTAGTCTAAGGATATATATATATTCGTGGAATACGGAAAAACCAGAAAAATTTACCGCGATTGAACTTTCGATCTTGAAACACGCTGACTGAAAGCAGTACTTTTTAAAAAACCTCTTTGACTGTATCGTCAATCTCTGCTATCTCCTCCGCCTCTATTCCCTTTTTATCCCTCTATCGGCAAGAAGTTTCTCGAACG
>MAXT01000025.1:1855-2268 GCA_001751225.1 Desulfuromonadales bacterium C00003107
TCAACCCGTATTCTCGTGCACATTTTCACGTCCCATACATCATATAATAACCCATAAAATCTGATAATATCGGAACTAAGTCCAAGCCTCTCATCCTGCCCAATCCACCGGCTGCAACGGAAATCTCGTCGTATTTAGTCACTTCATCTCTCCTTACTCCTTCCCCTTTTATAACAATAGGTGTGGGGTCGCTGCTATGCCGTTTTATTGATACCGGCGTGCTATGGTCCGCAGTAACGGCGATATACGCATCAGCATCTTTTATTCGTGGCATAAACTCTTTATCTATTCGCAATATCATATCGAGCTTGCCCTCGTAGTTACCGTCATGCCCCATGCTATCGGTAGCCTTTATATGGACGAATACGAAATCGTAGTGTTTCAATGCACGCAATGCCGCTTCTGCTTTATTA
>MAXT01000026.1 GCA_001751225.1 Desulfuromonadales bacterium C00003107
TTGAAATCGGAATGCTCCGGGCGCTGGCCAGTATTTATATACATGCAAAGGATGATATCAATCTTCTGACCCTTGATCTTTTATTTATCAATTCAGAGCTCCATCTTCGCCTGCTCGGCAAAACAGACCGTGCAACCCAGGCTTCCCTCGATGTTGATCTCCATATAACGGCACTAAGGCTGATCGATTTCAAGGGTGTTTTGAACATCACCGCAAATCAGCAATCAGGACTCACCATGCAGGGACAATCGAGACTGATCGTTGGTCCCCTGGATAAACCACTGATACAAGGTGAGGCATTTCTAAGCGCCAACCTGGATCCTGTAAGGGGGTATCTCGGTATACAAAGTGATGTTAGCCTCTATTTCTGTTTTCTGTCATCGAAGGTCA
This sequence comes from Desulfuromonadales bacterium C00003107, assembly GCA_001751225.1. GTDB lineage: Bacteria > Desulfobacterota > Desulfuromonadia > Desulfuromonadales > Syntrophotaleaceae > Syntrophotalea_A. The sequence goes on from MAXT01000026.1 coordinate 391, forward strand.
GCCTAACGGGCGGTTTCGCATTTTTTAGCTGGTTCTCGGGAGACAATGCCGGAGATTTCCTGTTAAGCATGGGGGGGTATCATCCGCTCTTCAAGCGTCCCGCCCATTACCCACTGGTCTCAAGGGTCGGCCTGAACCTTCAGATCGACAAACATCTTAGCATTAAGGGGAACGCCTACTTCGCGCTCACAGCTTCCTGCATCATGGCAGGAGGCAGGCTTGAGGCAACCTGGCAGAGTGGCGGCATAAAAGCCGCTTTTGTGGCCGATGCAAATTTTATCACGGCCTGGAAACCCTTCAGATACCGTGCGGATATTACCGTTTGCATGAGCCTTTCCTATACCTTTAAATTTATTGTTACCAAGACCCTTACTTGCGAGCTGGGGGCCAGTGTCGCATTGTGGGGACCAGAGCTTTCCGGCAGGGCGGTTATTCACGTCTGGAGGTTATCTATTCCCATCAATTTCGGGAGCGGAAAATACGAAAAACCCAAACCAATTGAATGGGAGGAATTTAGAAAAGAATTCTTACCTAAAAGAAAAAAAGAAGAAGGGAAAGATGAAGAGCTCTTAAAGATTGTAGCCGCAGGGGGTGTATTGAGGGATTTAAGTAAGCAAAAGGAACATGAAATTGACTGGGTCATTAATCCGAACAGGTTTAAACTTTCAACGTTCTCGGCCATTCCTGTAAAGGAGGCACCTTTCGCACTAAAAGAAGATGGGAAAGAGCCGAAAATCGGGATTGCTCCCATGAATCTCAAGAATGAAGAGTTCCGGTCAATCCAAAAAATCAAGATAACGTGTGACGCTAAAGATGCGTCAGCTGACTTTGATTTCAAACCTCTCTATCAGAACTCACCGAAGGCCTTATGGGGAGAATCGATTGAACCGGAGCTGGGAAAAAGTCCTATGATCAAGGACTGCGTGACGGGATTTGAAATCAGACCGAAAAAAGCCCCCGATCCCGGTGCAACCACTGCGATACCCATCGATGATTTGAGAGCTGAGGGTAAGAAATTAAATAACGCCTTTGCCTGGGAAAAGGTGTCTCTCAAAACAGAAAGCGAATTGGATGACTCAGAGCGGAGAGAAGTTATTCAAAGCCTTGGTTCCATAGATTCCACCAGGCAGGAGATTATCAAAAGCTTCGGATTTGACGAAGATGAAATATCTCTCGATAATGTGCTCAGTTCAACAGAAACAGCCTTCTTGCGTGCACCGCAAATATGGATGGTTGAAAAATAATGCCTTGCTTATGGTATGGATATGAATTCGGAAGAAGAAATGAATCAACTGCCTGAAGGTAATATCAGATTCCTTCAGCAAAAAAGACCGATGCTGAAGGCAGGTGTTTATGATATCGGCATTGATCATGAGATTATTATAAACAAAGGGCTGGATAAGCCAGAAGATACGATCAGCGTATCGAAAAAATTTGCAGTAAGGGGTGAACGGTTTCAGCTTGATGCAGGGGACATTCATTCCACTTTTCCCCCTGAAAATGCGGCAGGAGATTTCTCCCGCTGTTTGCCGCATATCGTGCTGAAGACAGATACCCTGCCATGGGAAAGGTCGGCTGGCGTTAGCGTTAAAAAGGAGCAGACACCCTGGCTGGCATTAATGCTCTTTCATGAAGACGAGATAAGCAAGATTGTCGAAGGGACACGAAAGTTGAGTGATCTCAGTCGTCCCGATGAATGGCTGGAAAGCAAAAGCGGGGAGAGCCTTGATGATCAATGCACGATTCTTGAAGTGCCTGAAGATCTTTTAGGTGAGATTGCCCCCTCTGTAGACGATCTTGCCTGGCTCTGTCATATTCGTCAGGTCAGCAATGACAGGAAAGAAGATACCAATGACGGTCATAAGAGTGATTTTGCTGTGATTATTGGTAATCGTCTGCCGGAGATGGGTAAAAAAAACAGAGTGCATCTCGTTTCTCTCGAGGGGTATTACGATAAAGAAAGAAAAGAGTGGTATGCACCTGTTGATGGCAGGGTTCAGCTGGTTTCTCTTAAGAGCTGGGATTTCACGTCCAAAGGAGAATCGCACAGTTTCACGGATGAGATGGGGGAATTAGTTCCAGGGGTACTGAAGTCACCCGGTGCTGCTGATGACCAGCTGAAAGATCAGATTCTTGCAAGTGGCTATACTCTTCTTCGGCATCAGATGAGGCAGGGAGACAAAACGGTATCTTTATACCGCGGCCCCCTGGTACCCTCTTCCGTGCCTCTAACAATTAAACTTCCCATCACATGCGCAGATGAAGTGGTGCGTCTCTACCAAGAGTGGGGGCTCTTTGATGTTTCCTATGCCGCAGCATGGCAACTTGGGCGTTTGCTGGCTTTACAGAACAGGGATTTCTCGATTGCCCTTTATCAATGGAAACGTGAGAGGAGGCTAAAGACACTCATCCAAAAGGGAAAGGAAATGACAGAGGAGGCCTTGGGGCCGATCGATCCGGGAGCACGAGAGGATTCGGAGGTTGATGAAGAGATTGATCGTTATGCTGAGGTGAACAGGTGGCTGGCTGGTCTGAAAACGTTATCAGACATTCCCCTTCACTATCTGGTTCCTGACTTGGAGACGATGCTTCCTGAAAAATCAATCCGTTTTTTTCACGTCGATCTGAACTGGACCCAAAGCCTCACCGACGGTGCCTTCAGCCTGGGGCGGGCAACGACAGCGGACCTAAGGCATGATAAGGAATCGCACCTTACCATCAATATACAGGCCGATCACACCGCAAGAATGTTGCGCAAAAATCTTGGATCTGATTCGGATTCAGAAAATGGGGAAAAATCTTTTGAGACGATCACCGGCATTTTGATCCGCTCGGACATAATTGTCAACTGGCCAGGATTGGAGGTGGAGGCATATGGAGATGGTGAACCTGACAACAGGCTGCCCTTTATTTGCATGAAACGTCTTGCTGATAACATCCTGATTTGTCTCTTTGAAGGTGAGCTAGCCCGGGCCGATATCCATCCCCCGGCAGAAGGACTTCATTACTGTGTTGAAGAAAATATGATGCTTAGAGACCCTCGAAATGGCGCTTCGCTTAAGGCACCTGACTTTGATACCGGTCAATTATTTCGGCAGGCTGATTTGAATGTCCTTGATGTTGCGGGTCTGGCAGAAAAAATTAAAAAACAGTTTAAACTGGATGACCCGCAATTTACCTCAGCCCAGTTCGGCCTGTCACTTATCGCCCCGGGCAACCACGTCACTTTCTTAAAAGCAGGTTTATAAAGCATGAAAAGCAAAGGCGGCCGGATAAAAAAGGATGCTGGACAAAGTTTAATCGT